>JAFGLS010000141.1 GCA_016927935.1 Syntrophaceae bacterium | reverse complement strand
GATCTTCAGGGCATGAGCGGCAATCTTGCAGGCTATTATGCTATTGGCGGCAATATTGACGCTACAGCCACCTTGGGATGGAATGAAGGTGCGGGCTTTGCTCCGGTGGGTTTCGGCATCATAAATCCTGATACCGGCGAAATTACAACAACACCCTTTACAGGCATGTTCGATGGACTGGGGCATACCATCACCAATCTTACCATCAAGGGGCAGAACTTTATCGGTCTGTTCGGATGCATTGACGGTGGTACGGTGAGCAACGTGGGCCTGTTAGGAGGCACCGTCACTGCAGGAAAATACAGCAACTCGGTTGGTGGACTGGTCGGCGGAAACTATAATGGCACAGTCAACAATTCCTACAACACCGGAAGCGTCAGTGTAGGCAAAGCCAGCAACGGTGTTGGTGGCCTGATCGGAGCAATCGACAATGGAACCGTTACCAATTCCTACGCCACGGGCAATGTCACTGCAGGAAAATTAAGCAAAGCCGTCGGCGGCCTGGTTGGGGGAAGTTATTATGGAACAGTCACCGATTCCTACGCCTCAAACAGTGTATATGGAGGCAAAAAAAGCACCTCCGTTGGCGGGTTGGTTGGGGCAACCAACAGTACAGTTGACAACTCTTATGCGACAGGAGCGGTAGTCGGTACAATATACGTCGGCGGATTGGTTGGCGGTAATGAATATGGAACCGTTACCGATTCATATGCGACGGGCAATGTCACTGGAGTTAAGAAAAGCAACTATATCGGCGGATTGGTCGGCGGAAATTCATCAGGGACGGTTGATAGTTCTTACGCCGAAGGCACGGTATTCGGCAAATATTACATTGGTGGGTTGGTCGGCGGGAACATCTACAGCACGGTCACTAATTCCCACGCTATTGGAAATGTCACAGGCACTGAGTATGTCGGCGGACTGGTCGGCGGAAACCAATCAGGTACGATTGAATCTTCCAATGCCGAAGGCACGGTAAAAGGCAAATTATACGTTGGTGGGCTGGTCGGCGGAAACCTCGCCGGCACGGTTGAAAAATCCTTCGCCACAGGCAATGTTTTCGGCAAAAGAGCTATCGGCGGGCTGGTTGGAGGTAACTCTTCCGGCACGGTCAGCAACACTTACGCTACAGGCAATGTCTACGGAGGATCCGGTGCCGGCGGGCTGGTCGGCGGAAGCGTTGGAGGCAGCACTATCGAGAATTCCTATTCCACAGGCAGTGTCAGTGGCGGATTCTTTGTCGGCGGGCATGTCGGACTTAACGACGGCGCTATAACCGACTCCTACTGGGATGTTACAACTTCCGGTAATATTTTTGGGATTGGTGGAGGTGCCAACCCAATAGGTGCAATAGGTCGGACCACAGAGCAGATGAAGAAAGAGGCAACCTTCTTCGGCTGGGATTTTGCCACCATCTGGCAAATTACTGAAGATGTAACCCATCCGACTCTGAGGTAGTTTTTTAAACTCCTCATTAACGATAGATGTGAACATTTTTGTAATATTGCCTTGAAAAGGAGTTACAACTATTCAGAATAGAGTATATGACCGGAAAAAATCCAACAGAAATTGTTCTTTGGAATAATTGAATGATTATAAAGGCTGTCAGATGGAAGATTAAAGGGGAGAACTTAAAATCTTAAGGGCGTTCTCACTTGACTATTTTTTTCTTGTAAATCTTAAACTGCCTGAATTTATTATTAGTGAACCATGCGTGAAGATGAGGATCCGGCCTGTTATCGTGCTTGGAATTGCCGTGTATCTTCAGCAGTATTAATTCATATTGATCTTTGAACTGGTCAGATAGCTTTAATTCTCCTGTATCCCTCAGGCCGGAAGCACTCTCGGATAAAATCCATTCGGGAAGTTTTCTAAAGTCAAAGGAATGATTCAGACGCAGGTCTATTATTTTCAGATTGGTATAGAAAATAAGGGGCAGCTCAGGATCGGGCGTCAGCACTGTATCTTCCGGTGAAGCATTCGCTTTGAAAAAAGCGACTATGTCCTTAAAGCCGTTTTCATATTTTGAGGTTATATCTTCGACATATTTGATGATCGGTACTTCAAATTCATGAATAGTGCCGAAAGGCATGCAGACAAATGATAAAATATTACTAAAACATAGAATAAGTACCAACATCCATCGAAATAACCGGGCTTTAACTTTTGTTATCAATATTATGGAAGAAAGAATCAGGAGAACCGGAGTAAGAGGTATCAGATACCTGAAAAATACATGGACTGTTATTCCCAGCATGAATAATGACGCTGGGATTAGCATCCACAAAAACAAATTAAAGTTTTTTACGGATTCGTTGTTGTTTCCCATATTAGTTGAATTGTCTCCGGCAGTTTTTTCCTGATCCTTGCTTTTTTCTCTTTTCCCGAGTATCGCATCATATAATTTTTTTAACAAATTCAGCAAATACAAGAAAACAGGAATCGCGAAAATTACTATGGGGCTTATGTGAAAATTAATTTCCGTCAAATAAAATTTGAGATTATCGAAGAATTGTTTCCGGACAAAACCCTGTAAATGTTGTCCCGCACCTGAGTATATGAGCCATGGAACCGATAAAATGACAAATACAGCACAGGATGTTATTATGTTTTTAAGTATTCCAGGCACTCTTTTTCGAAACAGGAAAGCGGAAACTCCAAACACAAGAAGATTAGGCGCTACAATAATGTAGGTGCTATAAAACTGAAGGAGCAGCGGCAAAACTGTATTGATTATCCCGGACACACTTTGGCCTCTCAGAAGCTGATAAAATCCATACATGAACCAAATCTGTGTAAATGCTGTAAGCGAATAATAACGGCATTGCCTCGCATGAAGAAGAAACCATACATTCGTAGCGAATAAAAGAACTACAATAAATGTCAGTTCATTGTCGGCGTATATCTTCTGCGTTAAAAAAGCCAAGAAAAAAACAGATAAGAATCCTAATAGAGCAAACGGAAAACGCGCGGCGAAAGTAGTCTTGCCCAGAACCGAAAAGGATACCGCCGCTATATACGAATCAATCCTTGGAGACCAAATCCATATGTCGTGTTTGTTTGTGTCTACTCCTTTTCCGAAAAGAGTAATATAATTTTTCCCGTCCGTTACCTTAGGTGCTCCGTACTTAGTTATATTAATAGCTAGAAGAGCGGTTTCAGCCTCATCACCCCACAACATTCTATCATCAAGATTATAAGACAGCAGGAAAGCGCAGAACAGCATGATTCCGGCGGCGGCAACTTTCTTATACCAGGAGTCTAATAAGGTCATTCAAAAAACACTTTTTTAAAATTTTTTCTTTTGTTTAATAGGATATTAATTTTGACGTGTAAAACATAGGCAAGTCCTTTCTGTATGTCAATGTTTTAAATTAATTATTACTCATCAAAATATCACATGAAAGGACGGAATTAGAAAAACAACAGTACATGGAGAAAAAATTGCAATTAAGATTTTTCCATCCATTCTTTACTACCGAGGATACGCGCGACAAGCATGCTCGAGACATTGTCACCGACGGCGTTGACCATGGTTGCGGGGGCATCCACCAATGTGCCGATCATGGTGATAATGGGGAAGGCTTCCATCGGCAGTCCATAAAAGGAAATAATCAGCAGTTCGCCGATGGTTCCGCCTCCGGGAATACCGCTGACCACAACGCCGGTGAGCAGGGCGATGCCCAGGGCGGTCAGAAGCGTTTCAACGCCGGAAAAGGGAATGTTGAATATGCCGAAGATGAAGGCGATTTTCAAAACGGCGGCCAGGCAGGAGCCTTCCATATGCGTGGTCGCGCCGATGGGAATGACGATTTCGGCGATGTCCTTGGGCACGCCGTTTTTATCGGCGGCCTGCAGGTTGGCGGGCATGGTGGCCATGGAACTGCCGGTGGCCAGCGCGATCAGAGACGGCGGAATGATGTTTTTCCAGAAACGGCGTGTGCCGCTGCTTCTGGCGGCAATGAAGGTGTAGAGGCTAAAGGCGATGAAGAAATACAAAATGGCCGTGGGGTAATAAATAATCATGGCGCGCGCGTAGGAATCCAGAAGTTGCGGCCCGAAGACGCCGATGAGATAGGCGAAGTAGGCGCAAAGGCCAATGGGCGCGTAGTACATGATAAAGGTGATGACTTTCATCATGACGGCGCTTCCGGAATTTAAAAACGTCGCGAATGGTTTTCCGCGCTCGTCCGCGGCGGACGTGGCCAGTCCGATTAAAATCGAAAACACAATCAGCGCCAGCATGTTCTTTTTGGAAATCAGCTCGGTGAAGTCGGAAACGGTGAAGGCTTTGACAAGCTGGTCGGTGATTTTTATCTGTTCAACGTTGACGGCGTTGCCGAGATTCAGGTTCATCCCCAGGGCGGGCGGATAAAGGATGACGGCGATCATCATGATAATGGAGGCAATAAGGCCGGTAACGATGAAAACAAAAAACATCGCGGAGATAATTTTCCCCAGACGGCGGATGTTTTGCATGCCCGCGACGGCGGAGGCAATGGAAAAGAAGACCAGCGGAACGATGGCGGTAAAGATGAGGTTTAGGAATATATCGCCCAGCGGTTTGAATTTTCCGGCGTCTTCTTTGTAAACAAGGCCCAGCAAAGCGCCGATAATAAGGGACGCGATCAAGAGAAGGGAAAAGCCGTATGATTTGAGAAAAGAGGGCGTTTTGTTTTCCATAGTGTTCACTCAATCACAAAGTCAAAATAGGTGTCGGGGTACGGTTCATTCTTCAGCGTATAATGCCACCACTCCATATCATAATTTTTAAAGCCATGCTTCTCCATAAGTGATTTTAACAGAAGTCGGTTGATCTTTTGTTGAAGGCCGATGTTTTTATTTTCTGTATGTGAAAATTCATGAAAACAGTCAAAGCCTGTTCCCATGTCTATGCTATTGTCACCGAAACGTTTTGACGTAGGCAAGTAACATTCAGATAATTTTTGTCCAGGTATATAATCTTGTTGTTTCGGGGCAGGTAAGGGGACAATCGTCAGGTCAACGGTACTGCCATGGCTGTGGCTGGAGCGGTCGGCGATGTAGCCGTCCTTGAATAGGTTGCGCTTGTTCACGGTGGGGTAGAATTCTTTCCGGGTTTTGGTGTTGTCGATTTCTTTGGCCCAACGAACAAAGTGGTCAACGGCGCGCTGAGGCCGGTAGCAGTCGTAGATTTTCAGGGAAAGAGAGTAGGGCTGCAAATCGTTCTGGACTCCGGCAAGCGCCTGGGCGGCTTCCCGGGTTAGGTAGCATTTGGGCGCGAGGTAGCCGTCCACTCTTTCGCCTAGGAAATTGTGGGCGCCGTAGTAGCGCATATCCAGAAGGATGCCGGGGATGACCTCTTCAATATTCACAAAGCCGTTCGTTATTTTATTGGCTTCGTGGTTGGAAAAATCGGCTGCCGGTTTTGGCAGGCAGGAGACGATTAACAAAAAGACAAGCAGATATTTGAATTTCACTTAATAAGCCTCCCTTATTTTGTATTGCCGGTGATGATGACCGGAGATTTCGCGGGATCGAGCCATTCCAGAATTTTAAGGATGTTTTCTTCAGAAACAGCCACACAGCCGGCTGTGGGTGTGTCTTTGCCTTTCCATATATGTAAAAAAATGGCACTGCCTTTTCCCTTTATTACGGGGCTGGTGTTGTATTCGATAACAACTCCGAATTTGTAAAGATTGTCTTCACGTTTCATCATTTCATAGGAAGTCGCGAGTGTTTTCTGTTTTTTCGTCCAGTGGTTGTAATCGTTGGCGTTGGGATCGTCTACCCAGATATCATCGGGCAGCGCCTGGCGGTAGGGCATTTTGGTGTTGACCGATTCGGGATAGCCGAAGGCAAGCTTCAGGGAAAAAATGCCGGAGGGCGTTTTGCCGTCACCTTCTTTTTTCTCTCCTGCCGGTGCAAAGCCGTTTTTTCCGATTACGGCATTAAATGGATCAAAAGAAGTCTTCCATATTTTTCCACTCTTTTCCAACGCATAGAGTTTTGTGCGGGTGAAAAATAAAAAGCTGTTGTCTTTGACTAAAAGAACCTGAGACGAGTTATCAAGAATATTTCCGTTGGAGTTTAAAAAAATTTCAGCATCGAATTTTGATGTAAATGGGGCAAAAACACATCCTGGCAAGGATAAAAGTTGTAGAAGTATTGAAAAAGACAGGATAATATTTAAAGAACTTTTTATCTTCATAATATCATTAATTCTTTTAAGATTTTAATAAAACAATAAGTCAAAAATGTAAAAAAATCAAGTAATAACAGATGGTCAAGTTGTACTTGACTTTGAATCTTTTCTTATGTTAAAAGTTTTATAATTTTTTTAACTTAATCGAAAAAATAGCAATCAATATTACGGGAAAGAAATCATGCCTGATCACTTTACGTTGATGATTATCCCTAACCGCAAGAGCGGGGTTAGGAAAGTATCCGTTCCCAAAGTTGCAATCCGCAACATTCTTATAACTTCAGTTGTGGTTGTTCTGGTAGTTCTCTTCGTTGTTTATGATTACGCAAGTATTAAGAGAGACAGGGCTGAAATGTCTAGATTAAGAGAGCAGAACAGAGAACAACAGCAGCAATTGCGCGAATTGGGCTTAAAAATAGATGAATTTTCTGATCGGATGGAAGAGTTAAGACAGACTGACAAAAAGATCAGGGTACTCGCATATGAAACTAGCAGAGATAAAAAATTACCACTCAGCATTGGCGGTTCAGATAAAGAAACACGAATAAAAGATTTATTGAATAAAGATCATAATGCGTTAATAGAGGGAATGCGTAAAAACATCGAAAAGTTGAAGGAAGAAGCTAACGAAAGGGAGAAAAGCTTCGATGAATTATTGGCATTTCTTCGCGAGCAAAAATCCATCCTTGCATCTACTCCCTCCCTTTGGCCTGTCCGCGGTTGGGTAACATCAGGCTTTGGCCCAAGAAGATCACCTTTCAGCGGAGGCGTCGAATTTCACAAAGGCATTGACATATCGACACGATTCGGCAAAGCAATAGTTGCTCCGGCAGATGGACTGGTGGTTGTTTGCGGCTATGAATCTATGGATGGAAATACTATTAGAATAGAACATGGTCATGGTTTCACTACCGCATACCTTCATTTATCCAAAATGCAGGTGAAAAGAGGGCAGAGAGTCAAGAAGGGCGAGATAATAGGTTATGTCGGAGATTCGGGACGCAGTACCGGTCCACATCTGCATTACGGTGTTTATGTTAATAATGTTCCGGTCAATCCTAAAAAATATTTGAGATAATAATTGACTGATTTATTCTGAAATTATAAATAAAGATTTAACTATTAAATTTGCCGGTTGATTTACCGGTTTTTTTTTAAAAAAAGATGAATAATTAAAGGTAGCCGATGCTGGATATTGTATTAAAAAAAATTTTTGGAACAAAAAACGATCGGGAATTAAAACGGTTGTCGATTCTTTTGAATGAAGTTAATAACTTTGAATCAATAATGATGTCCTTAAGTGATGAGCAATTAAAGGCGAAAACTTCGTATTTCAAGGATAAATTAAAAAATGGATTCACTCTTGATGATATTCTAACGGAAGCATTTGCCGTGGCCAGGGAGGCTTCACGCCGCACCTTGTCCATGAGGCCTTTTGATGTTCAGATAATCGGCGGTATAGCTTTACACGAAGGCAAGATTGCTGAAATGAAAACGGGAGAAGGTAAAACGCTTGCTGCGACAATGCCTCTTTATCTTAATGCTCTGGAAGAAAAAGGATGTCACGTTGTTACCGTCAATGATTATCTGGCCAGACGAGACGCGCAATGGATGGGCCCGATTTATAAATTTTTAGGCTTGACCGTCGGCGTTGTTGTTCATGGCTTGGAAGATCCGGAACGGAGAGAAGCTTATCACTGCGACATCACGTACGGAACAAACAATGAATTCGGTTTTGACTATCTTCGCGACAATATGAAATTTACGCTGGATGAATACGTTCAGCGTGACTTCAATTACGCGATCGTTGACGAAGTTGACAGTATCCTGATTGATGAAGCCAGAACTCCTTTGATTATTTCCGGCCCGTCCGAAGAATCGACGGATAAATACTATAAAATAAATCAAATCATTCCCCGCTTAAAAAAAGAAAGTGACTATTCGATAGATGAAAAAAGCCGAACTGTGGTGTTGACTGAGGAAGGTATTGCTCATGTGGAAAAATTGTTGAATGTGCAGAACCTATACGAGCCGCGCAATATAGAAACGCTTCACCACGTGAATCAGGCACTACGGGCTCATGCTCTATTCAAGAGAGATGTTGATTATCTGGTCAAAGACGGGCAGGTTGTGATTGTTGATGAATTTACCGGTAGGGTTATGCCTGGCCGTCGTTACAGCGATGGACTGCATCAGGCTCTAGAAGCCAAAGAAAATGTCAAGATTGAGCGGGAAAATCAGACGCTGGCTTCCATCACTTTCCAGAATTATTTCAGAATGTACAAAAAACTGGCTGGTATGACGGGAACTGCCGATACGGAAGCGGCTGAGTTTAAAAAAATTTATAACTTGGATGTTTTAGTTATTCCGACAAATATGCCGATGATTCGCGAAGATTACAACGACTTAATCTATAAAACGGAAAAAGAAAAAATCAACGCGGTGATCAATGAAGTAAAAGAATTGAACAAACAGAAAAGGCCGGTGCTGATTGGCACCATTTCCATTGAAAAATCTGAACTCTTAAGCAAACACTTGATCAGGTCAGGCATAAAACATCACGTTCTGAATGCTAAAAATCACGAAAAAGAAGCAGAGATAGTGGCGCAGGCTGGTCAGTCCGGTATGGTTACAATATCAACAAATATGGCCGGACGGGGTACTGATATCAGATTGGGAGAAGGTGTTGCGGAATTGGGTGGTCTTCATATTTTAGGCACGGAACGGCATGAAAGCCGGCGCATTGACAATCAGTTAAGAGGTAGATCCGGCCGTCAGGGAGATAAGGGCTCTTCGCGGTTTTATCTTTCGTTGGAAGATGATTTGCTGCGCATCTTCGGTGCGGAGAGAATATCTGGAATAATGGATAAGATAGGCATTGAAGAAGACCAGCCTATTGAACATAAATATATTTCCCGCGCCATAGAAAATGCTCAGAAACGGGTTGAAGGACAGAATTTTGATATTCGTAAACACCTTCTGGATTACGACGATGTAATGAACAGGCAGAGAAAGGTAATTTATGAACAACGTAAGAAAGTTTTACGTGGTGATAACTTGTGGGCAGACATAGAAGAAATGGTCGAGGAAATAGTTGATGATCTTTTGTCAGAGTTTGTTAATGAAAAAGTAAGTAAAGAAGAATGGAACTTTAAAGGATTAGAAGACGCTTTACTCAAGCAGTTTAACTTAAAATTTGATTTGGTTAATTCTGATAAGACTAGTTCTGATCAGTCATCACTTCGAGAGCATATCATTCAAGGTGTTCAAAAGCTTTTACGTGATAAGGAGAGAGATTTCGGCAAAGAACTCATGGATTATTTGATAAAAGCAATTATGTTGCAGGCAATTGATATTCAATGGAAAGAACACTTGCTGGAAATGGATCATTTAAGGGAAGGAATAGGGCTACGAGGATATGCTCAAAAAGATCCTGTGCGCGAATATCAACGTGAAGGTTATGAAATGTTTCTGGATATGATTTCCCGCATTAAAATGGATGTGCTGGGGAAATTGTGCCTGATTAGAATCCAAAAGGAAGAAGAGGTAGAAGCAATAAGACAGAAACAGAAGAAAGATTATATTATGAGCAGGGGAGAGGATACTCCTGCAAGCAAAACAGTTAAACATGAAGGCGTAAAAGTTGGAAGGAATGATCCATGTCCTTGCGGAAGCGGGAAGAAATATAAAAAGTGCTGTGGCGCTTAAATTATTTGAATAGGAATAATTTATGGTTAAAAACAAAGCAAAAGTCAGCATACCCGGTTTCTTGGGCAATGGGATATCCGTTGGAATTAAAAAATCGGATCAGAAAGACTTGGGCTTGATTTATTCTACAGTACCGGCAAAAGCAGCCGCTGTATTTACTAAGAACATATTCAAAGCTGCTCCCCTGCTGATTACTGAAGAGCGCGTAAAAAAAGGAATTGCTCAGGCAATTATTACCAATAGCGGCTGTGCGAATGCTGCAACAGGAAAAGCAGGTTACAGAGATGCCCTGGTAATTTCTGAAGCTCTATCCAGAGAATTGAAAATCAGAGATGAGCTTGTGTTAGTCGCTTCCACGGGAGTTATTGGGAAAAGGCTTCCCTTGAAAAAAATTGGAGGCGGAATTGGTAGACTGGTCAAAGGTCTGAATGAATGCGGTATTGAAGATGCTGAAAAGGCTATAATGACAACGGATAAATATCCCAAAATCGCTGTTAGAAAAGGAGTGATTGGAGCGAAAGATATTACAATATGCGGTATAGCCAAGGGTGCCGGCATGATCGAGCCAAACATGGCCACTCTTTTGACATATGTAATGACGGATGCATTTATTGATTCCAAAGCTTTAAATACTGTATTTCATCAGGCGATCAATTCGACATTTAATTCCATAAGCATAGACGGCTGTATGAGCACTAATGATATGGCAATTATTTTGGCCAATGGTATAGCGGGCAACAACCCCCTGGAAAAGGTTCAAGCGCGTCTGCAGCATTTTCGAGATATGCTTACGGATGTTTTAATGGAACTCTGTCAGGCGGTCGTTAAAGATGGGGAAGGAGCAACAAAATTTATTTCCATAATGGTGAAAGGCGCAAAATCAAAATCCGATGCTAGATGTGTAGCTTATTCTATAGCTAATTCCAATCTAGTAAAAACCGCCTTTTTCGGGGAAGATCCAAATTGGGGAAGAGTAATTGCCGCGCTTGGTGCTTCCGGAATATACATGGAAAAAGAAAAAATCAGTTTGACCGTTGGAGACATGTTGGTGTTTTCACAGAATTCTCCTGTTGACATCAATGTAAGTAAGCTAAAAGAAGTATATCAAAAAAATCGGATAGATATCGCGGTTGATTTGGGAGCGGGAGATAAGTCATATTACGTTTATACATCTGATCTTTCTTATGATTATGTAAAAATAAATGCCGAATACTCCACTTAAAAATCATAAATTTAATTGCTCAAAAGAATTGTTTGAGCTTGATTATTTTAAATGTTTATGTTAAATGCCGCCGGATAAAAATCACACATCCTTGGATTGCCGGTATGTTGCTTGGATTTAAAGTTTGCCGCGTGAGTTGAAGGGGATGGAGGAAAAAACAAAAAGGAGATAGATATGTCAGCGATTTCAATGAAACTTTTACTGGAAGCCGGTGTCCATTTTGGACATCAGACAAACAGATGGAATCCCAAGATGAAGCCTTACATCTTCGGGGCAAGAAACAATATCTACATTATTGACTTACAGCAGACAGTAGGTCTTTTTCAGGCCGCATATAACTTTGTCATCGATATAGTCAGCGACGGCAAAGAAGTACTCTTTGTTGGAACGAAAAAGCAATCGCAGGAAGCAATAAAAGAAGAAGCCGTGCGTTGTGGCATGCCTTATGTTAATCAGCGTTGGCTTGGTGGAATGCTTACAAATTTTGTCACGATTAAAAAAAGTATCGATCGTTTAAACACATTAACGGATATGTTAAATGATGAGTCCATTAAAGCTTTTCCCAAAAAGGAAATAACAAAATTGCAGAAGGAAAAGGAAAAGCTCGAAAATGTCTTGGGCGGAATAAAAACCATGAAATCATTGCCGGCAGCTGTATTTATTGTTGATCCCAGTAAGGAGCATATAGCGGTTAATGAAGCGAAGAAATTAAAAATTCCGATAGTTGCCATAGTTGACACAAATTGTGATCCCGATAACATAGATTTTGTTATTCCTGGGAATGATGATGCCATCAGAGCCATCAAACTGTTTACCTCTAAATTTGCCGATGCGGTTTTGGAGGGGAAAAAGCGATTTGAAGAAAAATTGGTAGCTGAATCGAACAAAGAGACGGATGTAGTTATAGAAGCGAATTCTGTGGAATCGGATGTTCCGGAAAGCTTGGAAATTGATGATAGCAATGATAATTCGGAATTATATACTGAATAATTGTAACTTGTTTTGGATACACTAACGCATTTGAATGGAGGAAAATAAAATTGGAAGTAACTTCGACAATGGTTAAAGAATTGAGAACGAAAACCGGTGCAGGAATGATGGACTGTAAAGAAGCTCTTGTGGCGGCAAAAGGTGATTTTGAAAAAGCGATTGATTTATTAAGAAAGAAAGGTCTATCCGCGGCAACAAAGAGATCATCAAAAACGGCTAAAGATGGAGTGGTTGCTTCGTATATACACATGGGTGGGAAAATTGGCGTAATGGTTGAAGTTAATTGTGAAACTGATTTCGTGGCTAAAACTGAAGATTTTCAAACGATGGCCAGAGATATTGCCATGCACATTGCCGCTTCTAATCCCTTATATGTGCGTCCGGAAGAGATTCCTGAGTCGGAGATGGAAAGGGAAAAGGAAATTTACCGCAGTCAGTTAAGCGAAGAAAAGAAACCAGAAAAGATCTGGGATAAAATTATCGAAGGAAAACTTAAAAAATATTATGAAGATATTTGCCTGACCGAACAAAAATTCGTTAAGAACCAGGATATTACTGTAGGAACTCTGGTAAGCAATATGATTTCGAAAACAGGAGAGAACATTATTATTCGTCGTTTTGCCCGCTTTCAGTTGGGCGAGGAAATAAAGCAGTCATGAGATTAAGGAAAAAAACCGCATACAAAAGGATTCTTTTAAAAATCAGCGGTGAAGCGCTTTTGGGAAAACGGTCCACGGGAGTTGATCCGGAAGTGGCCAATTATATTGCGGATGAGATTAAATCTCTTGCGGATATTGGTGTTCAACTAGGAATTGTCGTTGGTGGCGGTAATATTTTCCGTGGTATCGAAGCCAGCTCAAAGGGAATAGATCGGACAACTGCCGATTATATGGGAATGCTGGCGACTGTTATTAACAGTCTTGCTCTCCAAAGCGCGTTGGAAGAAAGAGGTCTTCCCACTCGTGTGCAGTCTTCCATTGAAATGCAGGAAATAGCCGAACCTTTTATTCAGCGCAGAGCTGTCCGTCATCTGGAAAAAGGAAGAATTGTCATATTTGCAGGCGGCACGGGAAATCCTTATTTTTCAACCGATACGGCGGCAGCACTTAGGGCAGTGGAAATACGTGCCGATGTGATTATGAAAGCGACAAAAGTTGAAGGGGTTTATAATGTTGATCCGATCAAAGATAGAAAAGCAGTGATGTTTAAAAAAATAAGTTATATTGATGTATTAACAAAAAATCTTAAAGTAATGGATGCAACAGCCATATCTCTTTGTCGCGATAATTTATTGCCGATTATTGTGTTTAATATGCAAAAGAAGGGAAATATGCGGAAAGTAGTTTGTGGGCAAAAAATCGGTACTTACGTGGGAGAATGATATGAAAGAAGCCATTTTTCAGAAATTTAAAGAAGAAATGGAAAAAACGATTGTGAGTTTAAGCAAATCCTTCAGCAGAGTGAGAACCGGCAGGGCTTCAATTTCATTATTGGATGGGATTAAAGTTGATTACTATGGTACTGCCACACCTATTGTTCAGGTAGCTAACGTGTCCGTTCCCGAAAGCCGTATGATTCTTATTGTTCCTTGGGATGTTTCGATGATTGGTGCGATAGAAAAAGCCATTCAAAAGTCGGATTTGGGACTTACTCCGTCCAATGACGGTAAGGTTGTGCGTCTTTCCATTCCGCAGTTGACCGAAGAAAGACGCAAAGAAATCGCCAAGATTGTTAAAAAGATGGCGGAAGAGGGTAAAATAAAATTGCGTAACGCTCGCAGGGACGCCAACGAAGAATTAAAAACTTTGAAAAAGAGCAATAAAATATCTGAAGACGAACTTTTTACCGCTCAGGGGGAAGTGCAGAAATTGACAGATCAATATATTGAAAAAACCGACAAAATACTGGCGGCGAAAGAAAAGGAAATAATGGAAATTTGATCCGCATTTTTAATGAGACCCAAATTTCAGAAACGGAGTGTACTGAAATTTGATGGTCGAATTATCCCCGAGGCGAAGACGAGCGGGATAAATGTGGGTCTAATTTCTCGCCCCTTGGAGCGCAAGTTCGTTTGTATACCCCGTTGCTTGCGGCGGGGTTGTTCATTTATGAATCTCACAATGGGGAGTCAAAAACTCCCCTTTTGTTTTTTTACTGATTTCCTAAAGTGTTATTACCTGTTGAAAAAAGTATTTCTATCTATTAGAGTGAGCAAAAAATTGGAGCTTGGCTAGTGATAAAAATTGATACCGATAATTTGCCCCGTCATATAGCTGTAATAATGGATGGTAATGGTCGCTGGGCTCAAAAACATACGATAGGCAGGATAAGGGGACATAGAAAAGGAGCCCATGCTGTAAGAACAATCGTGCGAGCCTGTCGGGAAATAGGTATAAAATATCTTACTTTATTTGCATTCTCCGTAGAAAACTGGGACCGTCCGCCAAAAGAAGTTCAGGCATTAATGTTTTTGCTTGAAGAATATTTAAGAAAAGAATTAGCAGAATTACAGGAGCAGGAAATAAGGTTGACAACAATTGGAGACATAGATCGTTTAAATCCCTCTGTTAAGGAAAAACTATTGCATGTAAAAGAAAGCACATTGAAAAACGACAAGATGATCTTGAATCTGGCTTTAAGCTATGGAGCAAAAGATGAGATTGTCTACGCTGTAAAGAAAATAATGGAAGATAACAAAAAAGGCAGAATTGATATTGATGAATTGGATAAAGAAACTTTCAGCAAATATTTATTTACAGCGGGTATGCCCGATCCTGATTTGCTGATTCGTACGAGCGGTGAGTATCGCATCAGTAATTTTTTATTATGGCAGTTGGCCTATACAGAATTGTATTTCACAAAAGTTCTCTGGCCGGATTTTAAAAAGGATGATCTTTTCAAGGCGATTGCCAGTTATCAAAAACGGGAAAGACGTTTTGGTTTGACCAGCGAACAACTGAAAGAAAGAAACTCTCAAAAATAAAGATAAAACTTTATAGAAATAAAAAGTAAACGAAAATGTCTAAGATAACAAACTCTTATATAAAACGATGGATAACAGGCTTGGTTATTGTCCCTGTGTTACTCGTGATTATTTTGTTCGGTTCGGAGGCAATGTTCTCAGTTCTCGTTATTATATTTATTCTGGGAGGAATGTGGGAATATAATAACATGGTTTTTGGAAAAGGTTTTATAATGGAAAAAATTGAAAGTTTTATTTTTGCCTTGATTATTCCATTGAGTGTTCTGCTTAAAAATAGTCAGTATTTACTTGCTATAATAACATTTGCCGTGTTGCTGGTTTTTATTTTATTTCTTTGGTCAATTAAAGACTCAAATTTTGATTTTCTCTCTGTTGCTAAAACAATTTTCGGGATATTGTATATTCCTTTTCTGATGTCATATTTTGTTTCTTTGCGTCTTCTGGATAAAGGAGAAAGATGGATAATATTTGTGTTGGTGCTGGCTTTTGCCGGTGATATTGCAGCATTATACGTAGGCAAATATTACGGAAAACATAAATTAGTTCCTTTGATAAGTCCGGGAAAAACAGTTGAAGGATTAGTAGGATTGGTTATAGGAAGCACGATTGCCTGTCTGATCTTCAGTTATTATTTCTTGCCGGAAATATCCCTGGTTCAAATAGCGGTTCTTGCTTTTGTCGGCAGCATCATCGGTCAACTGGGAGACATTTGTGAATCGGCAATTAAAAGAAATTTCGGTCTCAAGGATGCTAGTTCACTTTTGCCCGGTCATGGCGGTATTCTTGACAGGTTGGATTGTTTGATTTTTATAGCACCTTTTGTTTATTACTACAGGATATTTGTGATTGGTTAAATGAAAAAAGTAGCGATATTAGGTTCAACAGGTTCAATTGGATGCAGTGCATTAGATATCATTGAAAAGAATCCGGAACGTTTCCAAATTGTAGCCCTTGCTGCCGGGAAAAACATCAAATTACTTAAAGAACAAATAGAAAAATTTCAGCCAAAGCAAGTCGCTGTAAGCAGTAAGGATAACGTTTATAAGCTGCGCGAAACTTTAACTGCTAAAAGTAAGGTTAAAATATTCCACGGTGAAGAAGGCATAAAGAAAATTGCTTCATATTCATCTGCGGATATTGTTGTTTCAGCAATATCCGGGGCTGCAGGACTATTGCCAACTCTTGCAGCAATCGAAGCGGGCAAGGACGTTGCTCTGGCCAATAAAGAAACCCTAGTTTTGGCAGGGGAAATAGTCACTAAAAGAGCTGTTAAAAAAGGAGTGAAAATTATTCCCGTGGACAGTGAGCATAGTGCGATTTTTCAGTGTCTGGAAGGGAAGAAGAAAGAAAACTTGCGTCGTATAATTTTAACTGCTTCAGGAGGTCCCTTCTTAGATTTTACTAAAAGTGAATTAAAAAAAGTAAGTCTTAGTCAAACATTGCGTCATCCCCGATGGAAAATGGGCAAAAAAGTAACGATAGATTCCGCTTCCCTGATGAATAAAGGACTGGAAATGATTGAGGCTAAATGGCTGTTTAATTTGGATTTCAGCGCTATAGATGTTATGGTTCATCCGCAAAGCATAGTACATTCCATGGTTGAATTTAATGATGGAGCTTTTTTAGCTCAAATCGGAGTGCCGGATATGAAAATACCCATAGCTTATGCCTTGACTTATCCGGAAAGGATTGTCAATGATGTTACACCGCTTAATCTTCTAAAGGTGCAAAAACTGGAATTTTATAAACCTGATATAAAAAAATTCCCCTGCCTTAATATAGCCCGTGATGCTGGGATTTGCGGTGGAACAGCGCCGGCTGTTCTTAACGCGGCTGACGAAGTTGCCGTAAACGCTTTCATACAGAAGAAGATTTGTTTCGCGGATTTAGCTAAAATTATAGAAAAGGTTCTCAACGTTCATGATGTTGTTTGTAATCCCTCTCTCAATGATATTTTGCAGGCCGATTCATGGGCGAGAACAGAAACTGAAAAAATAATCGAAAGGATGGTAAGGTGACAACTTTAATTTCTTTTATAGTATTGCTGGGAATTCTTATTTTTGTCCATGAATTGGGGCATTTTCTGGCTGCCCGAATGGCTGGAGTGGGTGTTCTTAAATTCTCTCTCGGTTTTGGACCGAAGATTTTCGGAAAAAAAATAGGAAAAACAGAATATGTGATCTCTTGGATTCCTTTGGGTGGTTTTGTAAAACTTCTTGGTGAATCAGGCAATGAAGAATTATCGCCAGAAGATGAAAAGATGTCATTTTGTAAACAGTCTGTCTGGAAAAGAATGTTGATAGTATTGGCAGGACCGGGATTTAATTTTTTATTGGCAATAGTAATATTTGTCATTGTTCTTACATACGGTTTGCCAAGTTTAACATCGGAAGTAGGCGAGGTTCGGCTAGATTCCCCCGCTTTTGAAGCGGGTATGTTAAAGGGTGATAAAATTGTTTCCATGAATGGAGAGAAGATAGAATTCTGGGAAGACATAAGACTCATAATTGCGGAAAGCAAAGAAAAGCAAATTGAAGTTATTGTGGATAGAGTTGGAAAAGAAAAATTATTCTTGATCAAACCGAAGTTATCCAAAACAAAAAATATTTTTGGAGAAGAAGTGTCTGCGTATCTTATCGGTATATCTCCCGCGGAAAAGACTGCGATAGAAAGAAGAAATGTATGGGATGCCATACTGTCATCGATATACAAGACATGGGAGATCAGCAAATTAACGGTGATTTCGGTCGTCAAGATTTTTGAAGGTGTTATTTCACCAAAAACTTTAGGTGGACCAATATTCATTGCTCAGGTTGCCGGTGCTCAGGTAAAAGAAGGGATAATTCCGTTTATCCTTTTTATGGCCATACTTTCAATAAATTTGGGAGTGATTAATCTTTTTCCCATACCAGTTTTGGATGGCGGACATATTTTCTTTTACATTATTGAAATTGTCATCAGAAGAGAACTAAATATTAAAGTAAGAGAAATATCTCAACAGGTAGGTTTTGTCCTTTTGTTGATGCTTATGCTTTTTGTTATTTTTATAGATATTGAGCGTTTAAATATAAAAGTTGTTAATGACATTTTAAAAATATTTAAATAGATTATGCACATTCTGGCTTTTGATACATCTTCGAAAACTGCTTCTGTCGCTATATTACATGATGAAATAATCATATATGAAACTGTGATAAAGGATGGTTTAAATCGTTCGGAAGTGTTATTACCCGCCATAGAGAAGGCCTGCCTTCAAACAGGAATTAAGATTATGCAAATAGATTTATTTGCCTGTGCAATTGGTCCAGGATCTTTTACCGGTTTACGTGTTGGAGTCAGTACACTAAAGGGATTTCTACTGGCGACAGAAAAACCTGGTGTTGGGGTTTCATCACTTGCGGCCATTGCTCTTAGCGCAGGCAAGTGTTCAAAAATAATTTATTCAATAATGGACGCGGGACGCGGACAAGTTTATATGGCTGGTTTTAAATACAAGGAAAAAGGTTTGCTGGAGCAGATAGGCAAAGAACAGGTTCTGAATCAGTCGGAAATTAAATATGATAAAGATGCAATTTTTATTGCTGATGGAGCAGTTAGACATGCCGACATTTTTTGGACATCAGAGAAGTGTTGCCGTGCTTCATTTGTGGGTTTGTTAGGCAGGGGAAAATATCATCGAAATGAATTGCTTGATCCTGATGTATTTGTTCCCATATATTTGCGTTCGGTGGATGTCCAGAGGAGGAAAAGTTTACTCGAAAGTTAATGATTATGCAGATGAAGATACATTTATTTTGTTCAATAGTTCCCAGACTTTTCTGTTGTTTGGATTTTGAGAGAGGACAAGTTGAAGGCGTTCGACTATGTCTTCAATTTTTACGATATTAGGATTAGACAAGAATAAAGAGAAATAGGCGTTAGCCAAATTGTAATTAGTATCTTCATGAAGAGGATTAATCTTAAGAGCTTTGCGATAAGTAGATATAGCTTGTATATAGTTGTTAGTTATTTCATATACCGAACCTAAATCGTTCCAGGCGTTGGTATTTTCCGGCTCGATTCTTAAAACGTTTTGGAAACTTTTGAGAGCTTTAGCATAATTTCCATCCTGAAAGTAAATTCTCCCTAAATTGTGAAGAGCTTTTGTATCCTTAGGATTAATCTCGATTATATTTTCATATTCTTCCGCTGCCTCATCATACATGTCATGTCTATCGTAAAGTGCCGCCAAACAGAAGCGAGGCTCGACAGATTGAGGAGAAATTTCAATGGCTTTTGCATATTGCTCTACGGCATTGTGATAATCGCCCTGCAATTCCAATATGTGCCCGATTTTTATAATTGCTTCTAAATAATCATTTTTTACTTCCAAGGCTTTTTCATAACTTTTTTTTGCAGAATCCAACATATCCATTTTTTCATATACGTATCCAAGATTTATAAAATTTTTAGGATTGTTTGGTTCTAATTCTGCTATTTTTTGAAAGCATTTTAAGGCTTGTTCATAATCTTGATTTTCAAGATAAGTAAAACCCCAATTTTCATAGTCCGACAAAGAATAGGAGTCTTTATTAACATTTTTGGAATTTACGATGCTCATTCGCGGTTTTCAAGATAATTTCAATAGAGTATTTACGATATTTACTCCCCCAAAATATTTATATATTTTTTATGATTAAGTCATTTTTGCGTTTATATTTGGATGAGCATTGAATTTTTTTAAAATAACATTTTTGACTTCAAACCACATGGAAACCGGGTCGGAAATAGACGAATGTGTTAAACTTGGATTACCTTTCAAAATTTGTGCTGACCAGTATCCTGCCAGTTTATTTTTATTTTCACTGTTTGCCTGTTGCGCTTGTTTTATAATGTGTGAAGGAATAGCCAGTTTAATTTTCTGTTTACCGATCAACACATCTTCATAATCTTCTTTTTCCACTTCAATAGGCTGTTCCTTAGCCTCCTGTTGAGGAGGAACATTAGTTGCGGCAGTTCTTGCTTGAGAAACTCCTTGAGGAGAAACATAGTCCGTAGTAGGTTTGCCCACTGGCACAGTTCTTGGCCTAACCGGTATAGGTCCTTCCATGGGAGGTGAAGCAGGTCTTGGCGGAGGTTCAGGAGCGACCATTTTAGGCCTTACCGGCGTAGGTTCTTCCACCGGAGGCGGAGCAGGTCTTGCCGGAGGTTCAGGGGCGGACATTCTGGGCCTGACCGGTG
>JAFGLS010000140.1 GCA_016927935.1 Syntrophaceae bacterium | reverse complement strand
GATCTGGATGGTTGTGTCTTCCCGTCATTAATGGATGCAAATAATGACTGCCTGGTAAATCTGGATGATTACGCCGCCTTTGCAGAGAAATGGCTGACATCAACCGGCCGTTAATAATAAGCACTGCTAAGGACTGAAGTCTTCGGTCTCTTTAAACCAGTTTGGACTATCTGAAATCGTCAAGGCTGTATCGATCAAGGCTATGTGAGAATAGCCTTGTGGGAAATTGCCAAGCAATCTTTTCGTTTCAAAGTCTATATCCTCACTAAAGAGGCCTAAGTGGTTGCTGTATTGTAAGATTTGGTCAAACATTTCAATGGCCTGCTTCTTCTTGCCGATCAGGTAAAGACTTTTGATCATCCAGAAAGTGCATATCGTAAAGGACGATTTCGGCTCACCGAAGTCATCGGGACTGTTATATCGGTACATCAGCCCGTCTTTTGATAGTTCTTTAAAAGTTTGCAAAACGGTATCGATATAAACCGGGTCCTTGTAGGACAAAAAACCATATTGTTGTGCAAGCAAATTGGCCGCATCCATTGAAGTACCGCCGTAAAACTGGGTCAATGCATTTGTTTGCCGATTGCAGCCTTTCTTGAGAATATCCGACTTAATCTGTTCACGCCAATATGCATAATCTTTAGAATCGTTGTCTTTACCGAAAAATTTGGCTATTCGTGCAGCTCTGTCCATGCCAACCCAACAGAGAACTTTCGAAAAAGTAAAATGCTTTTGTTCTGTCCTGAATTCCCATATACCGGAATCCAGCTTTTTCCAGTTATTCCTAACATGTCTGGCAAGTGTTCGGACAACCGTCCACAAGTCTTCTTTGTTATTTATGGACTCATGAAAAATAGTTAGACTTTCATAAATAACATCCAGCACAACTCCGTAAATGTCATTCTGTTTTTGCTTGATCGCTGCATTTCCGACGCGGACAGGCTTGGACCCTTCGTATCCATCAAGCCACGGTAGTTCTCTCTCTGTCAGACGACGGCGAGGATTGATAGAGTACATAATTTGGATCTTTTCATCCTTAAATGGAATTATGTCCAAAATGAACTGCAAAAAGCGTTTGGCAACATTGTAATGTCCAAGCCTTGACAGGATGCTTATAGTCATAGAAGCATCTCGCAGCCAGCAATACCGATAGTCCCAGTTCCTGACATCGCCGATTGTTTCGGGAAGGCTGGTTGTAACCGCAGCAAGGATAGCCCCGGTCTTTTGGTATGTCAGGAGTTTTAAGACAAGAGAGCTTCGTTCAACTTCTTTCTGGTAATTTGTAAGCGATGGTGTTTTGGCAACCCAGCCCAGCCAATAAACTTTTGTTCGCTGGTATTCCAAACGAACCCAGTCCATGCCCGGCCTAAATAATTTTTGATTATAGCTGAGCGTCAAAAAACTGTCCTGCCGAATCGTTATGGGGCTTGAGTTTACGATCTCCTTAAATGACAGATCTGAATAAAGATATACGGATTCGTAAGGACCTTTGTTGGTCATTGCCTTTATAAACTCCGTTGATATCTCTACCCGGGACTCATGTTGTGCGTAAGCCAGGCATGGCTGATATTTTACTCGGATTTTAGGCTCACCTCGCAAATACCTGATGTAACGAATTATGTCAGGTGGGCAGTGATAAGTACCGGAATCGGTTCTGTATCGAGGCATGAAATCACAAACCTGGAAGGCATTTTCGCCGCAGGAATATTCCGTAATAAGAATATTGGTCTTTTCAAGGTATCTTTGTTGGATATTATATTCGCCAACAGCTTCGATAGAAAAAAAACCGCCTTTTTCTGCGTCCAGCATCTTTGCAAACACCGATGATGAATCAAAGTCAGGAAGACAGCACCAATCAATACTTCCTCTTCGACTTATCAAAGCGGCACTTTTACAATTCCCTATAATTCCATAATCTAAGTTATTCATTTTTATTTATCGAATTGAATGTTCCGCATCACCTTGATATCAACTCTCCCAGAAAATCCCGAAGTTCGTTGGGAGAACCAAACCTGAATTTCGCTTTAGAAGGACCGGCACCTATTTTACAGGAAATGGCGGACTCTGGCAATGCAGAAAACATATCTTCGTCTGTATAATCGTCACCAAAACAAAATATAAACGGCCAGTCCTTTTTATCTAACCAAAGCTGAACAGCTTGACCTTTGTTAATACTGATAGGTTTGACCTCTATGATTTTATTGCCTTCAAAAACTCCTATGTTAAGGTTGGCTGCCATCATCAACAGGGTATCTTTAAGCTCCTGTGTCCTGAGCTTCGCTAGGTCGGGCTCACTTCTCCTAAAATGCCACACTAAGGCATATCTCTTTTCTTCGATGAAAGAGCCCGGAGTGCGATCTACGGATAACTCTAAAATGGGACGGATCATATCTTTCCATTCGCCGTCAGATTGGACGGCTGTTTTCCAGGGCTCGTTCTTTAATCGGTAAAATGCTCCGTGTTCGGCAACTAAGTTCAACGGCAAGTGCCCTAGCCATTCACTCAGATTCTCTTTATCTCTGCCGCTGATAATAACGACATCATTTTTAGAATTGCTGCACAAACTTTCCAGCAAAGTTAAAATTTCATTATCCGGCTTGGCCTGCTCCGGTAATTTAGCAAAAGATACTAAGGTGCCGTCATAATCTAATAGGATCAGTCGCTCGTCAGAATTTGTATAACTTTTAATGACTTCCTGTTGAAAAAGTTCTGTAAATGGCTTTGTTGCTAAATCATCCTGTGTCCGCTTAACTCCCTCAAGACTATGGATAAAGTCATTTGCCCAGCGGCTAACCGTATACCTGGATATTCGTGACTGCATCAAAAGATTCCTGCGAAGCCTTTCTTCCTGGGGCATTTCAAGAGCTTCTTTGATCGCATTGACGATCGCTCCTTTGTCATATGGATTTATTACTATCGCCTCGGAAAGTTCGCACGCCGCTCCCGCCATCTCGCTAAGAACAAGGATGCCCTGTTCGGCTTTTTGGTTTTGAGTGGCTACGAATTCCTTTGCTACGAGATTCATGCCGTCTCGCAACGGTGTGATCAACGCAACATCGGCTTTATTATACAAAGCCGAAATCTTCTCAAAAGGTAAACTGCGGTACATATACGAAACCGGTGTCCAGTCTATTGTACCATAGGCACCGTTAATTCTACCGACAATTTTTTCGATATCTTCCCTAAGCAAAGCATATTGTTCGACTTTTGTACGAGACGGAACTGCAACCATAACCAATGAAACTTTTTCACGATATCCGGGATAGTTCGTCAAAAGCCAGTCATAAGCTTCAAGTCTTCTGAGAATACCTTTTGTATAATCAAGGCGATCCACTGAAAGAATTATCTTTGTGCCGTTATCCTTAAACTGCTCTATCTCTTTCTGGATAACGGGATCCTCCCGACTGTTCGCATATTTTTCATAATTAATGCCCATTGGAAAAGCATCTACCTGGATATGTCTGTTTTCAATTACCAATTTGCTCAACTGGTGCTCGATCCCGCAAATCCTGTATACGCTGCTTAAAAAGTGACGGACATAATCATATTCGTGAAAGCCTATCAAATCCGCTCCAAGAATGCCGTTTAGTATTTCATCGCGCCATGGCAAATTCCGAAGAAGTTCGAATGACGGAAATGGAATATGCAGGAAAAAACCGATCTCGGCTCGCGGTAATCGCTGCCTTAGCATTTGCGGCAATAACATTAACTGGTAATCATGCACCCAGATAATGTCGTCTTCTGCTGCCTGTTTGACAACCTCATCGCAAAATAACTGGTTAACCGTTTGATAAGATTTCCAGTGGTTCTCATCGAAAACCGTGAATTCTGAAAAGTAATGAAAAAGCGGCCAGATGGTTCTATTTGAGAAACCTGAATAGAAATCTCGAATATGTTTATTGCTAAGAAAAACAGGGTGACACCCTCTCGTGTTTAATTCACTTGTAAGTTGAAGTTGATCTTCCGATTTGAGCCTGTCGTCTGGTATACCGGGCCAGCCGAACCATAGCCGTTCCTTGGGTTCGACAAGAGATGAGATACCGGTAGCAACTCCGCCTACACTTTCAGTATAAACAAACTCCCCCTTTTGTTTGGATATACTGAAGGGCAGCCTGTTTGAAATTATTATTAGTCGCGACATTTAAGAACCATCTTAAGAGTGTTGTCTGTCTTTAATTTATAACCAATTATGTTTATATTAAGGCAATACCGCGTTCAATCCATTGTCTATCTTTAAAAGTTCTGGAACATATTGCTGTTTTTTGTTGGATTAGAGACTGTTTTGGCCCCGTTACTATCATTCTAACATTTACTTTTTTTCTTTCAAGAACTGTTTTTATCTTTTTCCCCTGTGACAAAAACTAATCTTTATTTTTCATCCTTGCGAATAAATGAACCCGGCTTGTGCGATCCGCCCAAACCTATCAACCCAACGGCAAAAAATATAAATGCCGGAAACGGACCCAGGATAACCCATAATCGCCACGGCGTATTGATCACGGTTGTCTTTGCGCCGTCAGGACTGGTTTTGATTATTTTAGGACGCCACCATTTATTATGAACTTTATAAACGTTGCCTTCTGTATCTCGACACGAATTTTGCTTTTCTACTCGAACTTCTGCATCTTTGTCCCGCGAAGACCAGCCCGTCAAAAATTTTCCCTCAGGCGAATATTTTTGCACCCTGTCATAAAAATTCGCTAATACATATATATTGCCGTCACTGTCCGCTGCGATCCCTCCTATATCGCCCAAAGGCAATTCTGTTTTGGACGACACCCAAAAAGCTTTTTCCCACGCCGTGAAAAATCCGTTTATAAAACCAAAAAAACCGACTATGCACACAACTATACACACCTTCGATCGGATGTTCGTCAAAGACGTATGAATTCTTTTCCTGGTCTTTTCCGTTGAAGCCGGCTCGGAAATGCTTTCAACTTCTCTAAGATACACAGCGTCCTTTAAGGATTTAACAGTGTTTATTACATCCTTTATGTTCCCTATGCTGTTGACCTCGGGGTCTTTCACTCCGCATTCTAAATAAACGGTTTCACCGATAATTGGATTAAAGCTCAACGTCTCGCTTTTGGCCTGACCTG
>JAFGLS010000139.1 GCA_016927935.1 Syntrophaceae bacterium | reverse complement strand
TCTTTTAGGGCATTCGGATATCAGGACAACCATGATATATACACATCTGACAAACAAGAACAAATTGGGCGTGAAAAGTCCGTTGGATTGAAAAAATAACTATTTTCCAAAATTATCCAGCTGTTGGATAACCCCCATAATTACGGGCTGATCAAGCATTATCACCAAATTTTAAATATCTTGGCGTCATAGTTAACATAATGATATTATTGCAAATATCAATTTTCTTGAGATTTTCCTCTTTTTCTTGTAAAATGAGAAAGCAAATGGCTTTGGGGCAAAACCAAGCTGCTTTATATAATATTGTTATGTGGACAGAAAGGAGAAATCGATGGAACTTGAAATTACTTGGATGCGAACTATAAAAGTATGGTGGTCTTATCTTTGGCGCAATCTTATAGCCATCATTGTTGCAATGTTAATCGGAGCAATAATTGGTTTCATTCTAGGATTTATTATGGGTGCACTTGGAGCATCGGCTCAAACGATACGTTTTGTTGTCGCTCCAATAAGTGGAATCATTGGCCTTCTGATTTCGATTGTTCCTATGAAAATGATATTAGGAAAAAATTTGGTGAGTTTCGTTTGATTCTTGTAAGTAATGAGAACAAGTAGTCACATAACAAACGGCTGCACCGGATCGCCGATAAGTCCGGCTCCCAGTGAGCCGTGGTGTTCGATGCTCCAAAATGGTAATAAAAATGGACCAGATCGATGAAATGATAGCAACTTATGACGAAGAAGCGGAGGCAACTGGCTGGTACGGTCCCGAAGTCTCCTTTGGCCTGACTTACGCATATGTTCAACCTGGCCAGTCAATGCTGGATATCGGAATCGGCACTGGCTTGGGATCTATTTTATTCCTAAAAGCAGGCCTGGAAATTCATGGTATAGATATCTCTCCGCAGATGCTTGATGTATGCCGTTCCAAAGGTTTCTCTTTTTTGCATCTGCATGACTTGAGCAAGCCACCTTACCCGTTCGATTCAGAGAGCATGGATCATGCTGTTTGTACAGGCGTTTTTAATTTTTTCAGCGATCTATCTCCTTTTTTTCAGGAAACCAACCGCATTCTTCGCAAGGGCGGGTTGTTTATCTTCGTGGTTGGGGATCGTTCTGAAAACGAAGACCATGCGATTAAGGTGGGAGCGGAGCATACAAAATCGGAAAAAACTGTAACGATGTATCTCCATAGCGCAAAACAGATCACCGAATTAATGGTGCGGTATGGCTTTGAGACACTGAGGGATCTATCGTTCTTGGTTTTCATGGATCGAGAAAGAACCAAAAGCATGCCTGCCAGGTCATACCTTGTAATAAAAAGAGAAGGCATCGAACTTTAGTCTGGAATGGGACAGGGAAAACCGAGGCGTTTTTGGACAACTTTTTCATCGCATCTTTTGTAGCTCTTTCTTCATTCCGTGGTTATCGATTCCGGCCCCTCAAACTTACATTGGCGCCGCCTGCGGCGGCGCCAATGCGGAGTTGAGCCTTCGCTCTCAATGCCTGGGTGTCACCGCAGGCGGCTCCAACCAGGCATTCGAGATCGACTGGGCTCCTTGCCTTACGGAGCTAAAGCTCCGACGGCTCATCACCAGCGACTCAACTCCGCATTAAACCTCAAAAGAGAAAATGAATGCAATATAAAGCATGGCAAGTTATTTTCTGGCCTCCGGTAAACGATCCGAAATACAGAAAAATGTAATTCGAAATGGTTACTTTGCTTCATTCTTCTACGCTGTAATGTGGGGTCTGATGGCAATTGGGGGGCCCATAATTCACTTCTTCGAGACTCACAAATGTAGAAACACTTAACAAGTCATTTCAAGCAATAATTCAATTTACAATTGCATCATCAATCGGCTGGGAAATTTATAAAAGAAACAAAATCGCGACCGTTGCGGGTTTGTTTTTATCATTTATCGGGTTTATTAGTTCCTTAGTAAGCGGGGGTTTTAGTGGTGGTCTTTTTCTATGGCTATGCATTATATTTATTTTCGTTCAATCTACTCGCGGAGTATTTGCTCATCATGATGTAAGTAAAAGCTTGGAAATAGAAACAATGGAAAACAAGGTTTAACAAGCGTGTGCAAGGGACGAGGAAAAGACTCGCGTCCGTGACGCGTCTTTAAGTTTTAAAAAGGAAAGATATGGATAAAATTCCACCTGTTCAGTTTTTATTTAGAAAGCCAAAATACCCGGTAATAGTAAATATCGATGGTGTTTTGACTTGTGGTAGGTCAGCAATTACTCTAGCAAATAGGCTTTCAAAGCTGATCAACCTCCAAGAAGGATCATATGATGCTATAGATAGCACTGGAGAGGGATGGAGTTTTTACTCTGATAAATGGATACTTTCTCCTCTGTGTATAAAGAAGCGATGGACAAAACTCGAAATAATATGGCTTTATAACAACAGGAAAAACAAAGCTTCAAATCATGTTACTTATTCTGAGAAATCATTATCTTCAAAACGTTTAGATAGGGTTTTCAATGATATTTTTGAGTTGTTGAATAAAACTTAACAACAAAATGAGCCCGACCGGCGGAAAAGCTCGCAGGCCGGTTATTTTGAGCGTTCGGCTGAAACGTAGCTGAGAGCAATAAAAATACGAGAGACACACCTATGAGCACGACTATATTCCTTGCGCTTTTGTTGCAGATTGGAGCTGGAAGCAATGCTGGACTCACTAATGCAGGTTTTGTTGCGCTTTCCGAACGCCCTTCCCGGGCAGACCTTCAATGCGCGAATTACAGTAATAATGAATGGGTGGTCTCTTCCAGCGACGGTCAACTTAATGTATTTTTGAGGACGAGCTTCGAATCAGTTGATCCGTTACCGTTCAGTTTTGAGGAAGGTCCCAATCGTTTTGGTGACCGACACATAGTTCAGGTCGCCGACGGTTGGCTTGTGGGCTTTGATGCTGGCGCGCCAAGCGCAGCTTGGTGCATCTTTCAGGGTGAAAGTCCCTGTCGGGTAAGGCTTAGCCAGCCACCCGTATCGAGTGTTGC
>JAFGLS010000138.1 GCA_016927935.1 Syntrophaceae bacterium | reverse complement strand
TTTTATCTGAACTGCGATCTTATTTTGAGTCCAAGAAAATGCTAAATAGACTTCTATGGAGGAATCCTGAAGAGGTAAAAGAAGCTGTTGCTGTCGCAAAAACTTTATATGCTTCACGACGATTATCAACTCAGGAGTACACCTTTTACGCGTTGCTACCCTTGGAAGATTATCATATTGAATTGATGTATCATGAGCTTGCACCAATCAATGAAAAACTAAATGTCATAAGAAAGCAGCATGGCTTAAGAGAGGATGAGGATTGGCTACCCGGGGAAGGACCAAAAGAGTACATCAAGCTTAACAAACAATGGGAAGATGCTTCTGACAGGAGGTTTATAGAATTATTACGAGAGTTTGGCCTAGATGATCTAGCTGATTTGAAATTGGAGAATTCTGACCGCCTCGATGAGTTACGCGAGCGCGGGAGGCGTGCAGTATTTCACCGTAATGAGCAACTTTCAGCAATTAGAGATATTGTGGTTAGATACGAAAAAGACGCGCGTCACGCAGCAGATGTCGCAGCTTATTCTGCCGCTGTTACGTCGTTAGGCGCAGCGATTGAGGGATTGCTTATTTTAAGATGTTTGAAGTCTCTGGCTAAGGCTATCCGGATAGCGGGGGTGTTACCAAAACGTATCAGACCAAGCTCACACCAAGTGGGGGATCCTATCTCTTGGCATTTTGAGACACTCATTGAAGTTTGCCATCAAGCTGGCTGGTTACCTCAATTTAAGATGGATACTGTACGATTCGATTCGGCAGCTTTAGCACATTTAATTAGACTATTGCGTAATAATCTGCATCCAGGTCGCCATTTTCGAGAAAGACCATGGTCTGAAATTGACGAGCGAGACTTTAAAGATGCGGAGGCCATATATATAATTCTTTTTAAAACTCTCGGAAAGACATTACAACAAAAAAAGAAAAGGACATAACAACTGGCTCGACCAGATCGCGAATAAGCTCGGCGGGTTTTTGCAAAGATGATTGCCGCTGCTGGTCAGCCTCATCGTTATGTTTCACAGGGGCCAAGTGCATGTTTGATACAGCGTTAGCGATATTTACAGGAATAGTAATTGCGGCTGTCAGCTCTTGGATTACAGTACAATTGTCCTTAAAAAGGTTCCGCTCAGAACGGTGGTGGGAACGAAAGGCCCAGGCTTACGAAAAAATCATTGGGGCACTTCATGACTCAAAGGCATTTGCAGACAAACACCTGGAGGCTGAATACAGAGGGGGAAAGATCGCAGAAGAAAAAGACAAAGAACTACGAGCCCGGTCCAAGGTTGCACATGAAGAAATTGAAAAAGCCATAGACACTGGTTCTTTCCTTCTCTCGGATGAAGCGTTATCTAGGCTTAAGCAATATCAAAAAGATATGGAAAAAGCATCAGATACACAGATGTGGTTCGAGTATTTAGAGGGAGATCTGGCGGCCACTAGTAACTGTCTGAAAGATCTTATTCAAATTTCAAAAAAAGACTTAAGGGCAAAATGATATAACAATGAAACATAACAAGAAAATCCAGCCGATCGCTTACAGCTCCGGTTGATTTTGGCGTTATGTGAAAAATATGACCGTTAACACAGTAATCTATCCAATAACCTTACTTATTTTAACAGGCCTGGTTTGGGTTTCATTATGGGTTCAGAGTCATCGTTTATTGTTTAAATTTAGAAAGAAGTATCCTGATATTGCGAAGAAAGATATTCCCCATGCATTTGATGACGCAATCAGGCACCCTGAAAAATTTCTCTATTTTATTCGGTCGAAAAACCGGGACGTCCTATCACAAGATTTAGAAATAGCATCCCTGACGCGTCAGGTACTAATTTTATTTCGCCTAGCGATCTTAGTTCCTTTAATAGGCTTTTTCGTATTGTTACTCTTTGTTGTCTTAATTAACGTATGAATCACATAACAATTGGGTCGAGGCGAGCGTGAATAGGTCTGCCTCATCTCAGGGTGAGTGCCCGCCGCCTCACCCTTCACGTTCTACATCAATAAACGGGAGCATAAATGGAAAGAACAAAAACCATATCCTGGGATGATCCAGAAACAAACAAGAGGGATGCTGCTGCTTCAATTTCCGGATTAGATTATTTGAAGGCGATAAGAGATGGAAAAATAAGTCCTCCACCTGTTTCTAATCTTGTCGGCTACAAAATTATCGAAGTGGATGATGGCTACGCAGCTTTCGAACTTACTCCCGCAGAATATCATTATAATCCTTTTGCGACAGTACACGGCGGTATACTCTCAACATTGCTTGATACTACAATGACGGCTGCTGTTTTGTCTACGCTCCCAAAAGGTTTTGGCTGCACAACAATTGAGGTCAAAGTAAATTTTATCAAACCAGTATCTGCCAATACTGGAATATTGAGGTGCGAGGCGAGGCCGATACATATAGGTAAAAAGCTGGCAACAGCTGAAGGCAGGTTAAAGAATATAGACGGAGTGTTACATGCGCATGGAGTCAGCACTTGTTCTATATTCAGGGTCACATGACATAAAAATGGCAGAACCAGTGTGTCCAGGAGACGGCGAGGAGCATGCCGCCCCTGACACCGGCGTTATGTGAGGATAAATTATGTCAAAACAGAACCTGTCAGATGACGAAATGAAAGTCATAAAAGAGTGTATTAAAGCTGCGGCATACGGACCATTTTTCAAAGATGACGGAGCTAAAGATGATCCTTATTGGGAGATACATTCTCTATTTGGTCTAACGATTGACGAGCTAAGAAAAATAGCCGATGCGCTGCCAAATCTTGATCTGGAAGATGAAAATGTCAAACTCGCAATCAATAATAGCATAAATAATCTCCTTGGATATCCTCATGGTTGTCCTGATGAAGTCTGGTCAAAATACATTTCAGTATCTGAAGATGAACTAAGAAAAATATTCCTTAAGTGGAGAGGCGACAACGTAAAGAACTATTTTGACGGTCTTAGGTGAAACCAAATCACATAACCACTGCATCAACCTGACGCGGATCAGGCGCGTCAGGTTTTGCGCATTGGTCATTGCCCGCGCAGGTTACGCAAATCGTTATGCCAGAAGATAAAATAGGATTAGGTAAAAATGTCTGACGGCGCTAGTATCACCAAGATCCTTCTAATCATCGCTGGTGTGATGCTTGCAACCAGTCTCTTCGTATTTATATTAGTGTTTTTTGCCCGCTTGTTCGACTGGTCTATTTCATTATCAGAGCGGTTTACTAGTTTGCTTATTTCTTGCGAGCACTGCGGCGCACCCTTGTCCTTCAAGGGAGGGCTAAGCTGCAAATCATGCGGAAAACCGATTTCTCAAACTCTTTTGAAGAAATACAAGCTGAGAATTTGGGCACTGTCTTGTTTTGAGTTAAGCTTTCTTGTCTTGATAATGGGCAATATTCTTTTTGCTTCTGTTCCTTTTATCCTGGGTCTGGTCTTTGGAGGATATGAGCGATACTATACAAAGATCATGAAAGACTCCAATGACCAGGGGAAAAAGGCATAACCAGCGGGTCGAGGCGAGCGTGAACAGCTCTGCCTCTTTTTGGGGTGAGTGCTCGCCTCGCTGAGTCGAAGCGGGCCCGCCGCCTCACCCTTTTCGTTGGGCTGACAATAAAATTGAAAAATAATGAAAAGCAAAGGCATAGATAAAATTAAATCCGCTAAAGCGATCAATGTTGGTGGGCCTGCAATCGATTCCACAGCAAGCCTCTGTATATATGGTAAAGATATTGATCTTAATGCCATTACATTCAAAGTCGGAATTAGGCCGACCTCGGGAGTGCGACGCGGCGAAGTTATAGGTAGCCGTCGCCCGCCCAAAGTGGGTCACTGGTTCTTAGAGGCACCGAGTGAATTATCATTTGAAGAAAAAATACAATATCTGCTTCGCAGCACAACCAATAATCATTCTATATGGGCTGCCCTCGCAGCGGACCACGATATACAACTTAGATGTGTTATTTATCTCCACAGCTGGTCGGAGGGCTTTGACCTACCAGCCGCCGTCGTCGCTGAGATCGGAAATCGCCACTGGCAGTTCGGCCTAGCCATGTACAGCGCAGAAGGTGAAGAGATCGTTGATGCATTCTTATCTGACGAATTAAAGAAGAAGGCAAATGATAAGGCCCAACAAAAAAATCGAGCCGACAGTGGATAGGCTCTGCGGTTTTTTGCAATGCTTGGTTGCCACTGCGGCTCATTTAGATCGTTATGCTCATGAAATAAATACATAAAGGAAGGAGGAGACGAAATGAACTGGTATATTTTTATTGCAGGGTTGATAGCGACCGC
>JAFGLS010000137.1 GCA_016927935.1 Syntrophaceae bacterium | reverse complement strand
TATCGGCTAAGTTGATAAATACCTGGCGGATTTGGTCGGCATCAATATCAACACTCGGCAGATTAATATCCAGATTATTGATTATTTCCACATCAGGGGGAATTGTCAGACGGGAAAGGGCATCCTCCATAACTATTCGTATTTTATTGGGCGACACGGTGGGCTTGGCGACACGCGAAAAATTTAAAAGGTCGCTGATAATTTTATTGGAAGAACTTATCTCTTCGTCAATAATGCTGAGAAATTCCAAAACCCTCGGTTCTTTCTTGGCCAGTTCGCTGCTGGCTATCTTTCCCTTCACATAATAGGCTGCGTTCTTAATAGCACCGAGAGGATTTCTGAGCTCATGTCCGATTCCTCCGGCCAGTTTTCCTATGGCAGCCAGCTTTTCGGAACGGATTAGTTTTTCCTGCGCATCTCTTAATTCTTCATTAGCTGCGAGTAATTCTTCGTTAGAAGCTCTGAGTTCTTCTTCGCTGAGTTGCAGCTTTTCATTGGTTGAATGAAGCTCGGCATTTGATTCCTTGAGCTCTTTTTCACTGAGCTCGAGCTTCTCATTGATTATCTGGAGTTCTGACGAAAAACGATGGAGCTTGTTAAAAGCCAGGGTCATGCTATTAGCGGCATACCAGCTCAGAAAAGCAACCATATAAGAGAATACCACCTGACAAGCGAGGACCATTGTGCTGTATCCTGAAGAGTTTATATTGATGATTGGAGTAATCAGGCCTGCTCTTTCCACACCTACCATTATCAGGTAAAGAACAAAGGAAACAGTAGCCACCAAAAAACAGGCGTTGACGCTTATCATTATTCCGGAAACAAGAATAATAATTAAATAAATAACAGCAAGCGGACCGAGGAAACCACCGAATAAAGGTATAACTACGGCGCAAAAGAGAAGGAAGGCGGCAATAAAAAAGTAGCCGGCAGCCCTGACTTTATCTACCCGGACAAGAAAATAAGTTATCACGCAGATAAGCATTGCCGCCATAAGCATAAAAGTAATGGGAACAATTTTAAACCCAGGATTGGCTAGCCAACTGATGATATCTATGGTCCACGCCAGTATCATCAATACAAATACGCCCATAGATACAAGTTTAATGGCGTTCTTTTTACGCGCTAAATCATCTTCAAATATGGTTGGTTTTTGTTCCATTTTCTTTCGTCCTCCTTGACTTGTAAATTAAATTAATTTTTTACATATATTTTTGCTTTCTCATCCAAACACATCATTTTTTTTCGGAGACTATTGGGCAATGTTTCGACCTCTCCCAAGACAAGGTAGCCTGAAGAGCGAAGTGAATCATAGAGCATATTAAGAACTTTCTCCTGCAAATACTTTTGTAAGTATATCAGAAAATTGCAGCAGAAAATAAGATCCAGGTTCATAAAAGGCGGCCTACTAGTAGTCGTCAAATCAAAATAAGAAAAGTGCAACATTTGTTTAATATCGTCTATCACCTCATAGCCACCATTAGAACGATTAAAATATTTTTCCAGAATTGTATCGGAAATTCCTTCTATCTCCCGTGGAGAATAAATCGCCGACCTGGCTTCACTCAGGGCTTGACGGCTGATATCGGTCGCATAGATAAAGATATTAAAATCCTGCCTCTGAGTACCCAAGAACTCTGCCAGCAACATGGAAACAGAGTATGGTTCCTGACCGTAAGCACAGGAGGTACACCATACTCTGAGATTCCGCTCCTGATGCTTTCTTTTTTCTAAAACCAGCACAGGAAACACCCGTTGAACCACCTGTTGAAAAGTATAAGGTGTCCTAAAAAAACCACTGACTTTTATAGTAACACACTCGGCGAATTTCTCATATTCTTCGGGATGGGCATCCAGAAAGCTTAGATAATTCCTATAATTTCCTGTTCCGGAAGCGTTAAGTCTATTCTCCAGGCGACGAATGACAGTCCCACGCCTGTAATCCCGAAAATCGTATTTTTCTTTTATGTACACCTTTTCCAGGATTAAATCGAGTTCCTTAACGTCACCACTATTAATAAACTTTTTTATTTGACTTCTCCCTATAGCAACGTTTTCAAAAAATCAAATAAGTGAAAAATACAACTATTTCCTATCTGCTTCTGCCATAGCGTATTTTTTACTATGGTAAAAAATCCTGAAAAGCTGATTAAATTTAATACATGGATAACGAGTTTAAACGCATCAGTGATGTAAAAGGCCACGTTACCTATCTACAACTGCAATTTGATTTGTTCTTCGTATTTGGTGGAAAAAATATATCTTATAAAACGACCTGTCAATTATTATTTTACCTTAGTCTTATATATATTGACGCATGGGAGGGAACATGTTAAATTAAAACCAAGTAATGGATGACTTATCATTTTACAAAATGATAGATTTTATCAGATGCTACGGATTACAGTGCAGCAACCACTGCAAATCTAAAATCACGGGTATAAAACCTAGGACGAGCATAGGCCCCCAATTCCGCCCCAAGGGGCGGTGTATTATACCCTCCGCTTATAGCGGGATTGTTCGACTTGCAAATTTCAATACACCTATAGTGACCTTTAGGTTATTTGATTTTGAAATTTGAGTCTCACAATAAATTCCTTAAAATTAAATGCTTAATCAAGTTTAAAAATGGCGGGTTTATTATGGATATTCAAGCAAAAATAATGGTTGTAGATGATGAGGACAGGAATCTGCGTTTAATGGAGCTTCTCCTGACCTCATTCGGTTACCATGTTTTTACCGCCGTTAATGGAAAAGTAGCTCTGGAGAAAGTACGTGATATTTCTCCGGATGTAATCCTGCTTGACGTCATGATGCCGGAGATGGACGGATTTGAAGTAGCCAAGAAATTAAAAGAAGACGACAATACCAAAATTATACCGATTGTTATGGTTACGGCACTTAATGAAGTGGAAGACAGAGTAAAGGCCCTGGATGCGGGTGCGGATGATTTCCTGAACAAGCCTGTCGACAAGACCGAACTAAGAGCCAGAGTTCAATCACTTGTCAAGGTCAAGGCCTATAATGATCATATGCTGAATTATCAGAAAAAGTTGGAGGCGGAAGTTTCAAAAAGGACAAAACAATTAAGAAAGACATTAAAGAAACTCAAGGAGCTTTCCATCGAAAGCATCTGCCAGCTTTCCCGCGCGGCCGAATACAAGGATGTCAATACGGGCAACCATATAAAAAGGATGAGCTTTTACGCATCCGCCATTGCCCAAAAGATGGGCTTGAATAAAGAAACTGTAGACAGCCTTCTCTATACAGCGCCCATGCACGATGCGGGCAAGATTGGGATCCCTGATGACATTTTGCTCAAACCCAGCAAGCTTAACAATGAGGAATGGGAGGTAATGAAAAAGCATACCACCATTGGAGCGCAGATACTGTCCGGTTCCGATGTCAAATCAATTAAACTGGCCCAGACCATAGCCCTCACCCATCATGAAAAATGGGACGGCAGCGGCTATCCCAAAGGACTTAAAGGTTCTGAAATACCTTTGGTCGGACGTATTGCAGCCGTTGCCGATGTTTTCGACGCCCTGACTTCCAAACGTCCCTACAGGGTAAAGCCTTTTACTCTGGAAGAAGCTTTCGATTATATAAAATCGAAAAGCGGGAAATGTTTTGACCCCAAGGTAGTTGATGCCTTCTTCGCCGCAAAAGATGAAATCCTATATTTTGTATCAAAGAGTGCCGAATAGGTGGCCGAGTTTTCTTTTTAAGGGAATTTGGATTAATTATATGCCGTCTTTTTTTTCCAAATCCGGCGCAGGCGTAAAGAATTACTGACAACAGAGAAAGAACTCAAAGCCATTGCTGCGGCGGCAAATTCCGGATTGAGAAGGATTCCCCAGAAAGGATATAAAGCGCCCGCGGCAATTGGAATGCCGATAACATTGTAAAAGAATGCCCAGAATAGATTTTGTTTGATCACGCGCATCGTTGCCATTGATAATTCAATGGATTCCGGCACACCCAGCAAATCATCGCGAATCAAAGTTATATCGCTGGCTTCAACGGCCACATCCGTTCCCGCGCCTATGGCAATGCCGACATCTGCTGCCGCCAGTGCCGGAGAGTCGTTAATACCGTCGCCGACCATGGCCACAACTTCACCGGCGGCCTGCAAATTTTTTATTTCATCAACCTTTTTAGCCGGAAGAACATTGGCCAGCACTCTTTTAATTCCCAGTTGAGCGGCAATGGCTTTGGCAGTGCCTTCGTTGTCGCCGGTAATCATAGCAACTTTTAATCCCCTGCTCTTTAGTGTTTCAATCGCCTGTATGGCTGAAGCTTTCGGCGTGTCAGCCAAAGCGATAAAACCGAGAACAATTTTTTCGGCGGCGACATACACTACTGTTTTTCCTTCCTGAACAAGGTTAGTCGCCAACACATCCAGATTATCAATGGAGATACCTTCATTTTTCATTAAATAACTATTGCCAATCAGACATGATTTATTCCCGATAAATGCTTTTGCCCCCATACCCGATAGCGCTGTAAATTTATCCGCAGCGGCAACCGCCATTCCATCTGCTTGCGCTCTCAGCAAGATTGCCTGCGCCAGAGGATGCTCCGAATTTTTTTCCAGCGCAGCGGCGTATTCCAGAACCTGCTTTTCATTATAACCGGCGGAAGCCACAATATCGGTTACCTCGAGTTCACCGCGCGTCAACGTGCCTGTTTTATCGAAAATGACAACCGAAAGCTTGCGTATTTTCTCCAGAGCTTCGCCGCCCTTAATCAAAATTCCGCTCTGTGCTCCCAGACCGGTACCCACCATGATTGCCGTCGGAGTGGCCAGTCCCAGTGCGCAGGGACAGGCAATCACGAGCACTGAAACAAAATTAATCAAAGCGCGATTGAAATTACTTTGAACCGGAAGAAAATACCAGACGGCAAACGTGACAAAGGCAACAAGAAAAACCGCGGGAACAAAAACTGATGCAACTTTATCTGCCAGCCGTTGAATCGGCGCTTTTGATCCCTGTGCTTCTTCCAAGAGCCGGACAATTTGCGCCAGAGCGGTTTGCGCGCCAACACCTGTGGCCATAAAAGTAAAACTGCCTGATTTATTAATCGTGGCCGCAAATACTTTTTTCCCTATTTCCTTTGTCACCGGCATGCTCTCACCGGTCAACATTGATTCGTCAACTGTTGATTCACCCGACATTATTATACCGTCAACGGGAATTCTTTCTCCCGGCTTGACCAGCAGAATATCGTCAATTTGCACTTCTTCCACGGCAACTTCAATTTCTGTGTCTTTCCGGACAAGACGCGCTGTTTTCGGCTTCAGTCGCATCAGTTTCTTTATCGCAGCAGAAGTTTTTCCTTTGGCTTTGGCCTCCAGAAGCCTCCCCACAAGGATAAGGGTGACAATCACTGCCGCGCTGTCATAATAGACGTGAGGTGCTACTCCGGCAGTTATAAATAATTTAGGAAAGAAAGTCGCTGCGGCTGAATAAGCGTAAGCTGAGAAAGCGCCGACAGCAACCAAAGTGTTCATGTCGGAAGTTTTTTGCAGCGCGGCTTTGTAGGCGCCGATAAAAAAACGACTGCCCACCCAGAAAACAGCGGGAGCGGTCAGGATAAACATCGCCCAAAGCATAATGTCCCGGGGAACTGCCTGCAAAAAACTAAACCAGTGCTGCATTGAACCGACAAAAATAATTAAGCTTAATACAGCGCCACAGGTTAATTTTAACCTAAGCTCTTTGAGTTCACCGATACGCAAAGCTTCGATGGGATCAGCAAGATTTTCTTTAAGTTCACCTAAAAATTCATAACCCTGTTGAATAATGACTTTTTGAAGCGCCTCAACACCTCCCCATTTTGCCGAATGAGTAACAGAGGCATGACCATTGGCAAGATTGACTGCAACATCTTCCACGCCTTCAACTCCTTTAATGGCGCTTTCCACACGTCTGACACAGGCGGCACAGGTCATTCCACCTACGACAATCGTTATTTTTTCTCTGTCATTCACTTTATTCAACAATTTCATATCCTGCCATTTTTACAGCCGCCGCAACAACCATTGGATCAATTGTTTTTGTCTCTTCATAAGTAGCTATGCCGCTTTTTAAATCCACTCTGACATTTTTTATCCCGTCCACAGCGCTGAGCGCCCTGGTAACAGCCATGACGCAATGCTGACAGCTCATTCCCTTTATTTTTATCTTTTTCATTCATACGACCTCCTTTTTTTTCTATCATAATTTAACAACCTTTATTATAATGGCAACATAAATAATTATTTTTTGCGCTTTTTATCCTGGCTAATAGCACCACATCCTGCTTGATTTAAAATTTATTATGTATTATTGAATAACGCAAGAATGCACATACTATTCAATACCGCCTAAGCGGGATAATTTCCAATCCCGATATATCGGAATTGAATAACTCGACCAACAAACTTCTATTCGCTCTGCTTTAGAAGTTTGGGTCTCATTAGGTGAAAAATGATTATTCGTTGCTGGGGCTCCAGAGGGTCTATTCCTGTTTCAGGGAAAAAATACTTGCGCTACGGGGGTAATACCACCTGTCTCGAAATCAGAACTAAAGATGATAAAATATTAATCGTTGACGCCGGTTCCGGTATTCGCGAAGCTGGTAATTCTTTGACAATGGAAGCCTACCGCGATTTTACCATCTTATTGACGCATGCCCATTGGGATCACATCATGGGGTTTCCTTTCTTCAAACCAATTTATTCGTTTAGAACCAATTTGGATATCCTGGGCTGTCCCTTTGGCAAAACTGCTATAAATGAAATACTGCCACGCATTATGGCGACACCCAACTTCCCCATAAAGTTTGAGTATATTCGTGCCAAAATATCATATGAGGAAAATTTTTTTGATACATACAAACTGGGGTCACTGACTATCACTCCCATAGCTTTGAGTCATCCTAATCGAGGCACGGGCTATAAATTTGAAGAAGACGGTAAATGTTTTGTTTTTCTCACCGATAATGAATTGGGGTTCAAGCATGAAGGCTGTCTTGACTTCCAGGATTATCTGGAGTTTTCCAAGGGAGCTGATTTACTCTTCCACGATGCCGAATATAAAGAAGAAGAATATAAAAGAACTCGCGGTTGGGGACACTCTTTTTATAAGGACGCCCTGCGCCTGGCACTTGATGCCGGAGTAAAACAATTGGGTTTATTTCATCACAATTCAGAAAGAATTGACTCGGAAATAGACGAAATAGTAAGTGATTGTCGTAAAATAATCAAAAAGACCGACAAAAAGCTGGAATGCTTTGCCGTCGGTCAGTCAATGGAATTTAAGCTTTAACTTGCCTAAATCAGCTTCGGAAACAGGAAATCATGTTTTTTATACTGCACATTTTTCTGATGGCGACGGCGTCGCTGGGTGTCATTGTCGGTGTAAGCTTCGCCATGTTCTTCCGCGGTAAAAAAAATTGGCTGAAATTTCATAGAACAATTAACCTGTACAGCTTTGGTGGAATAACAACGGGAATGATTATGGCATTTATTTATGTTTCCGGCTCCAGCGGCAAGCATATTGAAGGGCCTCATCAGATTGTTGGGCTGGCGGCGTTTGTTTTTGCTTTAATCACACTGTCCATGGGATATTATCAATTAAAAGCTAAAAACAAATCAGCCGCAAGAATAACCCACCGCTGGGTGGGGCGTTTTTCTCTGCTGATGTTTCTCACAGCAATAACTTTGGGACTAATTTTGATAAATATAATTTAAACCAATCCTAAAATCCTTTATTCAAAATATGTTTCTTCCTACAACCGGCGCTGAACTAAAAAAACTACAGTGGGATAAGCTAGATGTGATTCTTGTCACCGGAGATACTTACATTGACAGCCCTTTTATCGGAGTCTCCGTAATAGGCAGGATTCTCTTGAATGCCGGATTTCGCGTCGGCATCATCGCCCAACCTGACTGGCACAGTAAAAACGATATTTGCCGGCTGGGAGAACCAAAACTGTTTTGGGGAATCACCGGCGGCTGTATGGATTCTATGGTCGCCAATTATACAGCGACAATGAAAAAAAGACATAAAGACGATCTGACTGCCGGAGGAAAGAATAAACGCCGTCCCGATCGCGCTGTTGTGGTTTACGCCAATTTAATCCGTCAATATTTCAAAAACACAAAACCGTTGATTCTGGGAGGCGTTGAGGCCAGCATGCGCCGCATCACCCATTTCGATTACTGGTCGGATTCCATTCGCCGGTCGATTCTCTTTGACGCCCGCGCGGACGCTCTCGTTTACGGCATGGCTGAAAAAGCCATTCTGGAGCTGGCGCAAAAATTGCGAAACAGTCAAAATATAAAAGATATCAGGGGAATTTGTTATATTTCACCTGCCCCACGGTCTGATTTTATCGAATTACCGGCTTATGAAGATGTTGCTGCGAACAAAAAATCTTTCATCAAAATGTTCAACCTATTTTATCAGAACAATGATCCTTCTACCGCACAAGGTATTTTTCAAAAGCACGGCTCCCGTTTCCTTGTGCAAAATCCGCCACAATTTCATTTGACACCAGAAGAACTGGACAATATTTACTCTCTTGATTTTACACGCAACGTTCATCCCTTTTACAGCGCACAGGGCAAGGTCAAGGCAATGGAAACGATAAAATTTTCCATAACTTCCCACCGCGGCTGTTACGGTGAATGTAATTTCTGTTCGATAAGTCTTCACGAAGGAAGAACCATAATCAGCAGAAGCGAAAAATCCATAATGGACGAGGCGCGAAAAATCGCCGCGCTTCCCGACTTTAAAGGCTACATTCTGGACGTGGGTGGCTCCACCGCAAATATGTACGGCATTGAATGCCCGAAGAAACAGAAAAAGGGGGGTTGCATAAACAAAAGATGTCTTTTCCCGCAGGTCTGCGTCAACTTAAAAACGGATCACAGGAGGCAGATCAATTTGCTGAAGAATTTGCGAAAGATAAAAGGAGTTAAAAAAGTATTTGTAGCTTCCGGCATCAGATACGATTTACTTTTGGACGACAAGAAAAACTGTCTGGACTATATGCGGGAGCTTGTTGAACATCATACCTCCGGCCAATTGAAGGTCGCTCCCGAACATATCGCCCCAAACACCTTGAGGCTTATGGGCAAACCGCAAGCACGATCATTGCTGAACTTTAAGCGGGTTTTTGAGAAAATAAATAAATTGTCAGAGAAGAAACAATTTCTTACTTACTACTTTATCGCCGCCCATCCTGAATGCACCGAAAAGGACATGCGCTCTCTGAAATCCTTCACCGGAAGAGAATTGAAAATTAATCCCCGGCAGATACAAATTTTCACACCTCTTCCCTCCACTTATTCCAGCCTGATGTATTTGACGGAAACAGATCCGTTTACCGGAAAGAAAATTTTCGTGGAGAAACGAATGAAAAATAAACAAAAGCAGAAAGATATTATCTGCCGGAGAATAGACTTGACCTAATAACAAGTGCAAAGACGATCGACAATTATTAGTATTTCTTTATTCCCGTAATTCACAGTTTATCAATTTGCAATTTTATGCTAGTTAACATAGAGGAGGCGTTAACAGATAAAGGCAAAAAAGGGGTCTGAAAAAATGAGAATAAAAAGCTGTTACAATAAGAAATGCTGTCATTACGACAGAAGAAAGAAAAAGAAGTGCAATTACTGGTTGTATCCGAATTTGTCCTGCGTTGATTACAAACCCAAAAAACAATGAACCTCCGCCCTGCAAGCAGGGCGGTATCAAACGTTAAAAATCTTATTTCAATTCACCCTCACCTCAATCCTCTCCCATCAAG
>JAFGLS010000136.1 GCA_016927935.1 Syntrophaceae bacterium | reverse complement strand
TGAAGCAGCTCTTCAGGAGATCGAAAAAAATAAGGGAATTCTTTATGATGGAGAGGTCTCCGAAACTTGTCTGAAATTATTTAGAGAACAAGGCTATCAGCTTACATAAGAATGGCAACAAACTAACTGAATCTTAACATTGTCAACTCCATTTTTATGCCTGTTTTCTTTTTATGCTTGCCAACGCCCTTTTAGCGGCGTGCCTGATTTCATCCGGAGATGACTTAATACCTAAAAATGATTTCGATTCGGCAATTTCTGTAAGAGTTTTTACCGCCTCATTAGCTCCGATAATTCCGAGAGCATCGCAAATTTTTACCTGCAAAGATATCCGCTCATTCTCGGCCATCGAAGACTTGTCTTTAAGCATATCCAGTAGTTTAGGTACAGCTTCAGTGCATCTGATTTTACCGAGTGTTTCAATTATATTAATTTTCAATTCCTGATTTACCTGATTTAGAGCAGATAGAAATAATGATCCTTTCTTGTTTCCTCCAATTAGGCCAATACTTTTGAAAGCCTCTACACAGACCCGTTTGTCTTTGTGCAACAAGAGAGGGCGAAGAATATCAACATTGTTTTCATTGCCAATACGGCCTAATATGTAGGCTAAATTACGTAAGAAATACCATGGAGCAAAGGAAGTAATTCTTTCCTTGATAGTCGGTATTGCCCTTTGACCTATTTCTTCAATAACATGGATAATGCTTATACGCTCTTTGCTGTCTGCGGTATCCTGAAGACTATTTAGTAATTTGTTTATTATAATGTCACTAAATCCTCCCAGTATCAGATAAAGTATATAGGAGGCTCCAGGTGTTCCCTTTTTCTCGTCAGCTTTGATTTGTTTAAAAATTATGTTAATGTTATCATCAGACGCCAAATGCCGGAGGACTTCCAGAGAGATCTCCCGCTCTTTTACATCTTTTTTCAGTTTGCCTGTATAAATTTTGCTGAAAGTATCTATAATGGGATGTGCTTCGACAAAAAATCCGTTTCTGATGAAGTGAAAAGCGAGTTTTTGTAACCTGAGGCATTTTTCCTTGTAGGCAGGGGCAACAGCTGTTTCTGTCTCCAGCCATCCTGCTACTTGTAATGATAAATTTTTAAGCATATCTTTTTGCTCTCCGGAAGGGAGAGATTCTATGGCTCCGTGCATCGCGTCCAGACGAGCAAATACTTTTTCCATCTGGGCAATACTTTCAGAAATCGGATCTTCCTCAATATCAGGGGAGGAGACGATTTCCTGATCTTTCTCTATGGTTACATTTATTTGACTAACCATTTCAACTATCTCTGTTTTATTTTCTTCTATGAGAGTAGATTCACGATCCTTAATAATTTGCTCAGGTGGAATTTCGACGTGTTGCTGAGTTGTCGCGGATGTTATTGTCAAGTTGTAACCGCATTCGCCGCAGAATTTGTCTCCGGGTACATTTTGATGCTGACACTTGGGACAGACCAATAAAAGTTTAAATCCACATTCCTTGCAGAATTTTCTATCTTCCGGATTTTCATTCTGACATCTCGGACATTTCATAGAAAAATGCTCCAACTAAATGATCAAATATATGTCCATAATACTATGGATTAATTTTTTAATGCGTCAGAAATCTAAAGTCAACCTATATTATGAAGCCTTTGGTAAGAATTGCAAAAGCGGTTCTCATTTAAAGATTCCTAACAACTGACGATACTTGAGTATAATATTCAAATTTTCTTTGGTCGTCAATTTGATTGTTACGTGAAGGGTTTCTTGCCGGCTTCTTAAAAATTAAAGGTTTCCATTAAGTATAAAATTAAAAGTTCAATCAAATATTTCAAACCTTGTGGCTGGACATTTTCGGGCAGCCATGTATATTAAAAACAATATGGAAAAGTTTTCAATGACAACCGATTTTATCCCCAAAGGGGATCAGCCGCAGGCAATTGACAATCTGGTTAAAGGTCTGGAGGAAGGCAAAGAGCATCAGGTACTTCTGGGCGTTACCGGTTCAGGGAAAACGTTCACTATTGCCAACGTCATTGAACGAGTCCAGCGGCCAGCGTTGATTATCGCGCATAATAAAACACTGGCAGCACAATTGTACGAAGAGTTCAAGGGACTATTCCCCGAAAACGCCGTGGAGTATTTTGTCAGCTATTATGATTACTACCAGCCGGAAGCTTATCTGCCGGTTACCGATACCTATATTGAAAAAGATTCGGCCATAAACGAGGAAATTGACAAGCTTCGTCATGCAGCAACCCATTCTCTTCTGACAAGGCGTGACTCTATAATTGTTGCAAGTGTTTCCTGCATTTACGGTTTGGGCTCACCGGATGCCTATCTGGGAATGATTCTTCAACTGGAAGCAGGCAAGGAATTTCCTCGTGACGAGCTTTTAAAAAGACTTATCGAAATACAGTATGAAAGAAACGATATTGATTTTCATCGGGGCACATTTCGTGTGCGCGGTGATATTGTGGAAATATTTCCGCCTTATGAGGACGAGCAGGCACTGAGAGTGGAGTTTTTCGGAGATACAATTGAATCAATGGCGCTGATTGATCCCTTGCGGGGGAAGAAAGTAAGCGCAATCAGTAGAACCGCGGTTTATCCAGGCAGTCACTATGTTTCTTCACAGGATAATCTGCGAAGGGCGATTTCGGATATTCGTGCGGAACTGGCGCTGACACTGGCTGAATATTGGGAACAAAACAAATTGCTGGAGGCGCAGCGTCTGGAGCAGCGCACCAACTTCGATCTGGAGATGATGGAGGAAATGGGCTACTGTCAGGGAATAGAAAATTATTCCCGTCATCTGACCGGACGCAAACCCGGCCAGCCTCCGCCGACATTAATGGAATATTTGCCGCAGGATGCTTTGATAATTATTGATGAAAGCCACGCGACGCTGCCGCAACTGGCCGGAATGTACCGCGGAGACAGGTCACGCAAGGAAACGCTGGTCCGATACGGATTCCGCCTGCCATCCGCACTGGATAACAGGCCGCTTCGTTTTGATGAATATGAAGCCCTGCCCAATCAGCGAATATATGTTTCGGCGACACCGGCACAGTATGAAATGCAGAAAGTCAAAGGCGTTCGCGTTGAGCAAATCATTCGTCCGACGGGTTTGATGGATCCTGAAATTGAAGTGAAACCCGCCCAACATCAGGTTGACGATTTGCTCGCGGAAATCAGGGAAAGGATTGAAAGAAGCGAAAGGGTGCTGGTGACGACGCTGACCAAACGCATGGCGGAAAACCTGACTGATTACTACTCCGGACTCGATATTAGAGTGCGTTATCTTCATTCCGATGTGCACACATTGGAGCGTGTGGAAATCATCCGTGATTTGCGTCTCGGGGAATTTGATGTCCTAATCGGAGTGAATCTTTTGCGGGAAGGACTGGATATTCCCGAAGTATCGCTGGTGGCTATTCTGGACGCAGACAAGGAAGGATTTCTGCGTTCGGAACGCTCTCTTATTCAAACCAGTGGACGCGCCGCGCGCAATATTGCCGGTAAAGTCATTATGTATGCGGACAAAATCACCAAATCAATACAGGCTTGTCTCGATGAAACAAAACGGCGACGCGTCATTCAGCAGAAGTATAATAAAGAAAATAATATAACACCGGAATCTATCAAGAAATCCATCAGCAATGTTCTCGGCTCCATCTATGAGGCGGATTACGTGACAATACCTACAGGAGTAAAAGAGAAATGCATCCCGCTCAAGGAAGAAGATTTGCCGGCTTTGATTGCGAAGCTCACCAAAGAAATGAAACAGGCGGCCAAAAATATGGAATTCGAACATGCCGCCGAACTGCGCGACGAAATCAAAGAATTAAACAAAATTCTGCTGGAGATGGGATAGTTAATTGAAAACGGAAAAACCGGAAATTAAAACTTACGAAGTCCATTTTATCTCAAGGTTATTATTGCCGCCGAAAGGAATTGAACACCTCGCCAGATGGGTTCCTGAACTACGAAAACCAGCCGGACAGATTCTGCTGCCGATTATATGGCTTTTTTGTATATTATCAGCGACGGCATTATTTGTTTATTTTGACAGAAAAGGTTTTGTGTACTCATTTTTTTCCCAGACCGTCGCTGTGCTGACCTGCGCAGTGCTTGTCGATGTTTTGGGAACTTGGAGAAGCCGTTTCTGGCGGGAACGGCTGGGTAAAAACGGCTATAGGTTCTGTTTTTGGTTTTTGTTCACCCCGGGATTATTCTTCTGTTTCATTCCGGCATCCTTTCATCCGGCTTACGTTCCGGGAGATTTTATTGCCGGGCATGAGTATATGTTTGCAGTGGGAATATTCTTCGCCGCCATAGGAGTACTTACGGCTTTGAGAATATACGCTGTATTTGGGTTGGATCGTTTTCTTTACTTGTATATCTTTTTTCCCGAAGAGGGAAGTATGGCCGATGATGAAATATTCAACTATATCCGTCACCCTCAATACGCGAGTTTTCTTTACCTAGGGATTGGATTCTCGCTGATGAACGGCACATGGCAATCTGTTGTGCTGTCATTGCCGAACCTCCTTTTCGCATTTTTCAGGATAATTCCAGAGGAGAGGGATTTGGTCAATCGTTTCGGCGAAAGTTACAGCGATTATAGGAAGCGTGTCCCCGCCCTTATTCCCCGTTATGGTGAAATCATGCGTTTTTTAAATTTATTGATATTCAAAATCAAAGAATTATTTGGCAGTTCCTCTGATAAATAAATCGGCTTGATATAAAAACTGTTCTATACGTCGGACAAACGGAAAAATTATTTGCGAAAAGGCTGTAGTAAGTCACTTTCCGTCATGATGATTGGCTAAATAATTATTGACACACAAAAAGAAGTCCCTTATACATTCTTGTAAAGAGATCAGTCCACATTCAAGTAAAGAATTTGTTGAGCATATATTCCTGTTTAGAAAAGGTATAAAACTCAGCAAACGAGGAGGACATTATGGCATTGAATACAATGAAGAAAGTAGTGTTGACAGGTCTCGGTCTTGCTCTGACAACCCGTTCCAGAATGAAAGCCATGGCCAAAGAAAGGAGCAAGAGAAGAGAAATGAATGAGACGGAAGGCAGAAAGTTTATTACCGATGTTGTGTTTAGGAAATATGATTTTGCCAAAAAAATCTTGGAAAATAAAATTCGTGAAGGTATTGAAGAGTATATGGCCACTGCCGATGTCGCCAGCCAAAACGAATTGGATGATCTGAAAGAGGAAATCCGTAAGATGAAAAAAAGCCTGCAAAAAATGGCTTCGGCTAATGCTTCGGCCAATGAAAGTCCATCCGATAAAAAAGGCAATTAATAGGAAGATATAAGGATTTCAATAAATGTTAAGCATCAGACAAATAGGTATGTTCGGCCGCACTTACCGGAATTTAAAACGCTATCGCCAGATTCTTACAATTCTTTTCCGGTATGGTTTTGACGATATTGTGGAACGTCTGAATATTGATCAGTACATCGAAGTCGGTCTTCAGGTGCTTTCCCGCAAAAAGCGGGAGAATGTCGAAAAGTTAAGCAGGGCTGAGCGCCTGAGGCTTCTTTTTGAAGAGTTGGGGCCATCCTTTATTAAATTCGCCCAGGTTCTTTCCACGCGTCCGGATATTATTCCTGCCGACGTCATCAAGGAATTTGAAAAACTTCAGGATGAAGTTCCGCCTTTTTCCTATGCCGAAGCGAAAGAAATGATTGAAGCTGATCTTCACGACAACATAGAAAACATTTTCTTTACCTTTGACGAAACGCCCATCGCGTCTGCCTCCATCGCTCAGGTTCACAAAGCAGTGCTGAACAACGGCGACATTGTTGCCGTCAAAATCCAGAGACCTGGAATAAGGAAGATAATAGAAGTTGATCTGGAAATAATGCTCCATTTGGCCACATTGATGGAGAAAAATATCGAGGAAATCGCCTTACAAAAGCCCACACAAATTATTGAAGAATTCACAAGAACATTGGAACGAGAGCTTGATTTCACCACGGAAGCCGCCAGCATGGAAAGAACAGCAATCCAGTTTATGGATGATGAAACCATTTATATTCCCAAGATATACTCGGATTTTTCAACGGAGCGGATTCTGACCATGGAATATGTGGAGGGCATCAAGGTATCCGAAGTCGAAAAACTCAAAGAGGCCGGATTGGACCTGAAAATCATTACCTACCGTGGCGCCTATTTTGTCATGAAACAGGTGTTCGAATTCGGTTTCTTCCATGCCGATCCGCATCCGGGCAATGTTTTTGTGCTGCCGGGTAATATTATTTGCCCCCTTGATTTCGGCATGACCGGTTCCGTGGATACGCGTCAGCGGATTCTTTTTGTGGATATCATGGAAAGCCTGGCGCTGAAGGATGCGGAGAAATGCGCGCATCTTATGCTGGAACTGGGTGAACACGTGGAAGAACCGGATATGAGGGTGTTCAAGAAACAGATTGAGGATTTTATGGGGAGGTATCTCTACAAACCACTCCAGCAACTTGATGTAACACGTTTGCTTCAGGATTTGCTGGAGGTTGCCACACAGAACAAACTAAGAATTCCACCGGTCATATTTTTGATGATTAAAGCTTTTGCCGCCATGGAAGGAGTTGCCAGAGTCCTTGATCCTGAATTTGATATGATCACCTTCTCCGCGCCGTTTATCAGAAGGGCTAAACTCGCCCAGTTTGCTCCCGCGAAAATCGCCAAAAGTATTCTGACGACATTTTCCGAGTCCGCACATCTTATAGAGTCTCTTCCCCGGGAAATCCTTCATATGATTCAAGTTATCCGTAATAATAAAATGACCGTCAATATGGCGATGCCGGGGATCAGCGAGGTTCAGAGGTCGATGAATCAGATTAGTAACCGACTGGCCTTTTCCATTGTCATCGCCGCCCTGATTATAGGTTCCGCTTCTCTTCTTGCGTCGGACACGCCGCCTGTTATCTTCGGAATTTCTCTCGTGGGAATGCTGGGTTTTTCAATAGCCGGATTATTGGGGGTCTGGCTTCTTATCGCCATACTCAGAAGACACATGCTGTAGTGACACTCGCTGAGAGCAAGTTCCGACTTGTCGGAATGCAGCTCGAAGCGTTAGTGGAACTATCCTAGGAGCGTAGCGACGTAGGATAGTGAGCCAAGCTGAAAACGAATGAAGTGAAGTTTGTCCCTGCCACCTAGAGATGGCGGGATAATTCGCTCTAAGATTTTCCTATCACTGCGTTTAGGAAAATCAAGGCTCATTAAAGCGTAAGGCGAACTATCCCCGAAGCGCAGCGTAGTGGGGTAGTGAAAATCCCAGGCGCAAATTTATAGATATTTATACAGACAATAAATATTGTTAGCCTAATATGATAATTTAAGGAGATATGTATGGGGAATGATATATTTGTTATTTTCCTTGTATTTCTAAGTATAAATATAGTCATTTACGTTGCACTATTACGTTGGGCATCACGAATTAATGACATCGAGAAAAACCTGGAAAGCATCAACGCCAAGCTTGATATGCTCACAGAGCTAACTCTAAAACTTCAAGAGGAAGGAGTAGGCATCAAGATTGATAATAATCTTAATAATGAAGCTTTGCACTAAAAACTATGCTTATTTTTGTAGTTATCAGATACAATAATATATAGACTCAAGTGGAGTTATTTTGATTTAAATTTTCTTGCTGTAATCCTTGATTATTAGGCTTTGAAAAAACTTCAATCTTTCAACCTGACCTTGCCCTGATATTGAGGACAGTCCGAAGAACTGGTAGAAAAGAGCAAGAAAGACAGAAATGGTATCAAGAACAAGGAGAACATTTACAAGGGAATTTAAAATAGACACGGTAAGATTGGTTAAGGAAAGTGAGTCGAGCATGGAATAAATAGCAAAGGAAACGGGGATACATACAAACATTCTGTACCGGTCAGTAAAGGAATTTTCCAAGTGGTCGGAGGAAGCATTTCTGGAGATGGACCGCACTCCCGGATTGGACAAAATATGTTAGAGCAGTTGGCAGGAACCAGAGTCCCTCATGGAGGGAGAAAGGGACTTGCCATGAGATACGCAAAAGCACACCATCATTGACGCGCTTTAGACATTATCGTTTCCATAATAATCATAAGGCAAAAAGGTCGGACGACCGTTCCGGATTCCGGCTTTTCATGTTTTTCAAGTGTTTAAAATTTTCACCATCTAGCCATCGCCAGTTTAGGCAGAAACAGTGCGATATCAGGAAAAGCAATCAGTATAATTGTTGCAATAATTAATATAAGTAAAAAAGGTAAAGCATGACCGATGACTTCGATGTACGGCCTCCTGAAAATCAGTTGGGCGGTGAATATATCGCATCCGAAAGGAGGCGTTGCCGATCCAATGGCGGCTTGAAGCGTTACTAAAGTGCCAAGTAAAATCGGATCAACGCCGGCGACAGTAGCGTAAGGCTGCAACACAGGACTGAGAATAAAAATCGCGACAATGGGATCCACAAACATGCAGGCAACAAAATAAACGCAGACGATAATAAGAATGACCTTTAGCATGGACGGTTCATCTCCAAACAGAGGAGGGAGAAGAAACGCCGGAATCTGCAAAAATCCTATTAAAAAAGAAAATGCCTGACCGGCACCCACCAGAATGAAGACGACTCCGGTAATTACGCTGGTTCGTAAAAAAGCGCCTGTCAAGCGATGAAGTGAGAGACTTTTATAAATGAGAGTTTCTAAAATAATGGCATACAGCACTGACGCAGCCGCAGCTTCGGTCGGGCTAAATAAACCCGAGTAGATTCCTCCTACGATAATAGCAGGAAATCCTATTACCGGCAGACCTTCTTTAATGGCAGACCATCTTTCTGACCAGTCTGATTTGGGCAAAGTCGGGATCTTTTTTATTCTGGAATAGACATAGCAATAAACGGAAAACAACAACAGAATCATTAATCCCGGAATAATACCGGCCAGAAAAAGCATTCCAATGGATGTGTTGGTAGCTACACCAAACACGATGAATCCGATGCTGGGTGGAATTAAAAAAGCGATGTCACTGGCGTTAATGATCAGCCCCAGTGTAAATGAACTTTTATAGCCAGCCTGTAAAAGCATGGGGCGCATGGTACCGCCGATGGCCGCTACAGTTGCCTGTGTGGAACCGGATACCGCGCCAAACAGTGTGCAACTGGCGTTCGTTGTGATTGGCAGTCCGCCGGGAAGGTGCCCGACAAAAACTTTTATCATTCTTATGAGGCGGCCGGCCGATTCTCCAGATGTGATAATGTCGGCCGCAAGAATAAACATGGGTACGCAAACGAGAGCGGGGACGGTCACTCCCGTTAATACCTGTTGCACCATAACGAGTAACATTTTCGGAGCAATCTCCGGCATATTAATGAATATATACAAGATGATTGAGCCCAAAAGGGTGACCATAAAAGGGAATCCGAAAAGAAGCATCGCGACAAGTGTCAATCCGAAAATTCTCACGATGTTCCTCCCGGTATGGTCTCGTCTTCATATTCGCTCTTTTGGTCCGGAGACTGCCAGGGGTCAGGTTCGACGAAATTCTTAAGGACGGTCCTGAGATATTGAATGCATGCCAATCCGAAACCGATAGGAATAATGACATAAAATGTCCACTTGGGAACACGCAAGGCAGGCGTCATATGTTTTTGTGACATTGCATTGAGCAAGTATTCCCACGATGCCCAAGCCATAATGGCCATGACCATCGCACTGATCAACGATATTATAATGATGAATGCTTTTTCCAATTTCGGCGGCATGGCATCCAGAAATGCTCCCATGCGGATATGGCGGGCTTTACGAACGGCATAACTGACGCCGGTAAAGGTCATGAGTATGACCAGAAACGTGGCAACTTCTTCCGCAAAGTAAATACTCTGGAAAAATGTGCGGGCAAAAACATTAACAATTAATAAAACAGCAAGAGTAGCGACACAGAAGACGAGGATGGATACTTCGATTGCGTTTATTATCCGTCCGACAGTTCTGTTGAATCTTTTCAATCGATCAATGATCCACAATTGTGCTTGATTCGTTTTCATGAACACACCTTTGGACAAAAATGATTAAACACTGATGTAATCGGATATTTTAGCTGCGCATGATAATTTGTTAATGAATATTAAGCGCTTTTTTTGCGTTGGAAATGTCATTTATTAGAGCATCGAGAATTTCCCGTGCACCTGCACCACCTATTTCAATAAAAACAGGATAAACTTTTTTTGCTTTAGCCTTGAACTTGGAAACAGCTTTATCATTCAGTACGTGAAATTCTAAAGAAGGTCTAGCAGACTTCATTTTTTTCATATCCGTTGCATTACGTTGGTCTATCCAATGACCTGCCGGGATAATTGCGTTTATCCAGAACTGACGTATTTCCTTTTGCACTTCGGTTGGTAAACCGTCAAAATATTTTTTGTTTACGGTAGGTATGCTGATGAACGGTTCGTTTTTTAATTGAATAAAATAATCCTGAACTTCATAAAATTTCATGCTGTGTGCAGCGAACAACGGATTAACCTGGGCATCGATCAGCCCCATTTGCAGTCCGCTGTATACTTCTCCGTAAGTCATGGGAGTAGGGCTTGCTCCATAGGCTTTGTAATTTTCTACCAGCATTTTAGAAGACATCAGGCGCAGTTTAATACCTTGCATTTCACCCAAAGATCTAATTTGTTTCTTTGCACTGATCCATTGCCAACCCTCAAACATGATGGAAAGAGGAACCAGACCTTTTTGACGAAAGGCTTTTTCCAAAAGCGGCATAAACTTGCCGTTTCTAACCATCCAATCCAGCATCTCGGGAACTTTTTCCGGCGGGAAAATATAATTAAGCGCCAGAGCCTGCGCTTGAGGAACAAATGAACTTATCCATGCATGATCGGAAAAAACAAACTGAACAATACCCATTTGAGCAAGTTCATTGATGTCCCCGGTATTGCCAAGTGTGCCGTAGGGATATACATTAATGCGGATTTTGCCGCCGGACCATTGCTTCATGTGTTTGGAAAATTTCTGCGCCCAGACAGTCATAAAATCGCCGTCAATTTCCTCTGAAGCCAGTTTTGCCCTAATGGCTTTACCCGTGTAATTTGCCGACAGAACTTCACAAGGAAACAACATAAGAAAAGCAATATAAAGCAATATCAACTTTTTCATGATTCGAATCCTTTTAGTTTGGATTTGTTTGATTGATTTCTTTCCCCGAAACTATAGAGAAAAGGAAATAGTGAGTCAATATAATAATTATTTTTGTAAGAAACTATTTTGAATATGACAGACGGGAAAAAATTAAAACATAATCAGTTATGATATTTTTTTAAATTATGGTAAGGACGATACAATTATTCGTTTCTATTTTATGGGTTTAACTTGCGGGATAATAAGAAATATCTTTATCCAATCATCATCCTATTAACAGTTGTCACCATAGCCTCTTTCGGCAGAATAGGCGGCAATGATTTCATTAATTTTGATGATGAAGGATA
>JAFGLS010000135.1 GCA_016927935.1 Syntrophaceae bacterium | reverse complement strand
GGTCGCGCCCCGCGTGGGCGCGTGGATTGAAACACGTCCACTTGTGTCCATCCACCAGCTCCCATTGATGTCGCGCCCCGCGTGGGCGCGTGGATTGAAACTAAATATTATCATATCATTACGGGTAAATATCTCGTCGCGCCCCGCGTGGGCGCGTGGATTGAAACAGCTCTGCACATATTTTTGCCTTAGTACCGGAGCGTCGCGCCCCGCGTGGGCGCGTGGATTGAAACTTGCTGAAAAGGTCGTGCCAATGATGAACGACAGTCGCGCCCCGCGTGGGCGCGTGGATTGAAACAGGAATCCGTTTATCGATGACATCCAGAAGGACAGTCGCGCCCCGCGTGGGCGCGTGGATTGAAACTGCCATCCCCTGGGAACCTATCCCCGCATCCTCTGTCGCGCCCCGCGTGGGCGCGTGGATTGAAACATTATGGCTTTATCAGCAGATACTCCCCGTGCTTGTCGCGCCCCGCGTGGGCGCGTGGATTGAAACGCGCTCTATAGTCATGGCTTGCAACGTTTCAGAGAGTCTCACATTTACGCTTCGAATCCCCATTCACAACGTTCAGGGGATAGTTTCCAATTGCGATAAATCGGGATTGGATAATTCGACTTACAAATTTCATTACACGTTGGTTATGAAATTTGAGTCTCATTACGACTAGCTCCTTAAACTTCGCTATGCTCGTTTTACCACGGCGTTTCACGCCTGGTACAGTTCGTCCGGCAAGCTTTAGTTCGCTTCGTTTATGAAGCTTGGGTCTCATTATCAGAGAGTCTTACTAAAAAGCCTTGTTTTTAATGCTCTTTTGAGGTATTTAAGAAAACAAACATATCAATATTTTTCTCGGTACCTGAATAGGGGTTTTTTAAACAATAAACCTTAATTTCATGAAGATGATTTGTTATGTACGAAAAAAGAAAAGCTGAAAGGCTGGCAGAGGAAGGTGAAGTCACCATAACTGTAGTTCCCGGAGGGAAAAAGTTTCCCCAAAGCAGGGTTATCTACAACACTAGTAAAGATATATCTATTTCCGGAGCAAAAATTCAGTCCAATATCTTTCTGCCGGTTGATACACTCCTTAAAATAAGTTTTAAATTGAAAAATCTTGAGGAAATTATAAACGCCATGGGTAAGGTGAAGTGGATAAAGATCATTTGTGAGGATGAGTGTTATGATGCCGGCGTGGAGTTTGTCAATACGCCAAAGGAAGCTGTTCAGAGACTGTCAGATTACATATCATGGAAGAAAAAGCTTAAAAATACAAAACAGTCCTAATTGTAATTGTAGGAAGTTTCTTAATCTTATCTGCAAGTAAATCGTTTGGAAATCTAAAGACGAGACAATCTTTAAATAATGTTATTTTCTTGAGGGGATGATTTTCTTATGATAGGAATACCTTCAATCTAGGACAACAGGTGATTATTATGAAAATCGCTGTTTTAAACGGTTCGCCGAAGGGCGAGGTAAGCGTAACAATGCAGTATGTTCATTTCCTGGAGCGGAGATTCCCGGATGTTGAATTTAAATTTTTCGATGTGGCGCTGAAAATCAAAAAGCTGGAAAAAGATGACAAGGCCTTCGGCGAAGTTATTAATGGGGTGGCGGCGGCGGATGCGGTACTTTGGGCGTTTCCTCTTTATTTTCTGGTTGTCTGTTCGCAGTATAAAAGATTTATTGAATTGATTTTTGAGAAAAATGCCATATCCGCTTTTCGGGGGAAATACGCCGCCTGTTTGACAACGTCGATCAATTTTTTTGACCATACTGCTCAAAATTATATTAATGGCGTCTGCGACGATTTGGGAATGAATTTTTTCGGCTCCTATTCGGCGGAGATGAATGATTTGCTCAGGACAAAGGAACGCAAACGGTTGAAAGCTTTTGGTGAATTGTTTGTGAGGGCAATTAAAGATGGCACGCCGGCGATAAGAAACAATGCGCCGTTAATCATGCCGCAGGTTGTCTTTGATGTTCAAGACATAAAACCGGTGGATGTGGAAGGCAAAAAAGTTCTGCTTGTCGCCGATAATCTTGCCGATAATGCCAATCTTCAGAAAATGGTGGAAAGATTGCGGCAGACTTTTTCCCCGCCAGCCGAATTAATACAGCTTAAAGATATTGATATCAAGGGCGGGTGCCTCGGCTGTTTGCAGTGCGGATTCGATAATGTCTGTGTTTACGAAGGCAAGGATGGTTACATCAATTTCTACAATAATAAGGTTAAAACGGCGGATATTTTGTTTATGGCCGGGGCTATTCATGACCGTTACATTTCATCGCTGTGGAAATGTTTTTTCGACCGTAGTTTTTTCAACGGCCATACGCCGGCCCTTCAAGGCAAACAGGTCGGCTTCGTTATTGCCGGGCCTTTTAATCAGATTGCCAATTTGCGCGAAATTCTGAAAGCCTCCATTGACATGCAGCATTGCAATCTGGTTGGTTTTGTCAGTGATGATCTGGGAAGTTCGTCGGAAATCAACGCCGCTTTGCAAACCATGGCCTCTAATGCCGCTCTGCAGGGCAAAGTGGGCTATATTCAACCGCCGACATTTTATCAGGTCGCAGGCACCAAGTTGTTCCGTGACGCTGTCTTTGGGAGATTGCGCGTTGTTTTCCAGGCTGATCACAGGTACTATAAAGAACACGGGATGTATAATTTTCCTCAAAAATATTATAAATGGCGCATGATCAATGGAATTCTGGGAATGCTCATGAAAATTCCCGCTTTTCGACGGGAATTTTTCAAGAGGGTAAAAGCAGAGATGATAAAACCCACTGCCAATGCTCTGAAAAGAACGGAATGAAAGGAGAAGTTAAAAATGAATATTAAGGAAGTAGTTGCGCTTGTTACCGGCGGAGCGTCGGGACTGGGCGAAGCCAGTATAACAGAACTGGTCAAAAAAGGCGCTAAAGCTGTTATTGTTGACGTGGATGCGGAGAAAGGAGAAAAACTGGCGGCAAATATCGGGTCCGGTGCGATATTTATGAAAGCGGATGTAACAAGCGAAGCTGATGTAAAACAGGCTGTTGAAAAAACTGTGGGGACTTTCGGAAAAATAAACGCGGCGATTAATTGCGCCGGCGTTGTCAATCCGGGAAAACTAATCGGCAGAAAGGGGCCATTAACACTGGAAGCTTTTAATAAGGTTTTGCAGATTAATCTCGTGGGAACGCTTAATGTTATCAGGCTGGCGGTGGAAAAGATGATGAATAATGCTCCCGGCGAAGAAGGAGAAAGGGGCGTGATAATAAATTCTGCTTCGATTGCCGCGTTTGAAGGACAGATTGGACAGGTGGCCTATAGCGCGTCCAAGGCCGGTATTGTGGGAATGACCCTGCCCCTAGCACGGGAGATTTCCGATTATGGAATAAGGATTGTTACCGTCGCTCCGGGAATTTTTGATACGCCGATGATGGCCGGTTTGCCTCCGGCGGTTAAGGAAGAAATGGCCAAGACGGTTCCTTTTCCTCGCCGCCTTGGAAAACCGAATGAATTTGCCCAGATGGTTTTACATATCATTGAGAACACAATGCTCAATGGCTGTTGCATCAGGCTGGACGGCGCACTGCGAATGCCGCCTAGATAATTCTATACTTATAAGTCAGATGCTATTTATGGGAAAAGTATGCACATGATTGATATGTGTGAGTACGCTTTATACTTGATTGAAAATTCAAACTTTTGGAGAACGGGCCGGTTAACAATAAAAGGCTTACGATTATTATTAATGGTATTTATCAGAAACAATTGTATTTTATTTTGCTCTCCATGAAAAATCGTCAGTATATCCGACTACTGATCTCCTGGTATATTCAACTCCACTCCATCTCATTTTTCTGAAAAAAGGTACTACAATGGAGTTGATTGTCACAACAAACGGGGTGACAATCGGGAGTAAAAAAACCCAGAAGTTCACGTTGACCCGTATCTTCGGTTCCAGTAAACGGTCTGAGAGATTACTGTTCGAGTTTATCTCCCAGAAAATCATTTTGGCGCTTACCCTCGGTTCTGCATCAATCAATGTTTTAAGTGCCAGTATGCCCATAAATGTGTCTATTAATATTGATAATAAAGCCAGCAAACAGAGGGGATACCATCGGGCAATAATAAGAGCGCATAAAAGCATGGGGAACCTAATTCCGATGTTAGCCAAGAATATCCAGATAGCCTTCGTAGTCCACCATGTCTGCAATATTTGCCGGTTGGTAAATCTGATAACATCCAACAAATTTTCTTTTGTTTTTTGAGGCGGTCTGAGAACGATACAATCAGGTACGAACAGAGTTTCGTATCCCTGTTTCCGTAATTCGGCATATAAATTCATGTCATCAGTAGTTATGGAACATCCATCCTGCCCGTTGATCTGTGACATCAGGTTCGCTTCTTCAAATACCTTTTTGGGAATGGCCATACCGCCGCCCCATATATATTTGTGTTCACCTACAAGAAATGAATCGGAGATAAGAATCCACAAAACCTGAACCCAGGAGGCTAATCCCCTGTCTGGAAGATAGACTCTTGCGGAAGTAACGGCGCCCAGCCTGGAATTGCTGTCGGTAAGAGGAGCGATGAGATTGCTCAACCAATCACTGAAGGGATGGGTGTCGGCATCTACGAAAACGTAAATTTCAGTGTCGGGAGAGGAAGCGCCTATTGCCGCTATTACATTACTATTCTTTTGGCATCTGTGGATTCCCTTTTTTTTGGCAAGTTGAACAACATCGTCAGCAATTACCGTTTTGACGTTTTTATGTTCTGCTGAATATTTTTGCAGTTGTGGTAAGGAAGCATCGTCTTGTGTTGTAACAAAAATTACTTCCCATTTTCCCGGATAGTTTTGCCCCAGAACAGCGTCAATATTGACCGGATCGATTTCTCCCCTATGCGGGGCAATTACTGTCAGAGCCGGATAGTATTCAGGTTTTTTGCGGGACCACTTTTTTACGTGGGATCGCAACTCCCAGACATAAGTCACCCCTATTAATGAACTGGCTATTGCCAGAAAAGCACATATATATCCGATATATTCTAACACTAAAATTCCTTATATTTATAAAGATATTTTAATTACACTAGTTAAGCTCTTCACGCAGAAGGATGTCAAAAATTGCGTCTTTATGCCGTATATGTAAAAAAATATCAACAATAATTATAGATTGAAATAATAATACACTTGGTTTCAGGAAAAGAATACGGATTGTGAAAATTGAAATTCATTTATATAAGCATGTTGTACATAAATATTCTTCATACCTGCTCGGTTTATAAAAAATTATTCTTCAAAAAAACATTTCCATTCTGTTGTGCTGAATTTTAATTTCAGTTCATCATAGTTGGTTATTGCTTCACTGAGTTTCTGACGTGTCTGTTTAAAAATCTGGGGCTGGAGTGGGTATGAAGTTAATTCCAAAAAAATTTGAATTTTTTCCATTTCCTCCGAAAAATTACTTTGTAAATTTTCATAATAAATGTTTAATATTTCATGGCTGGTAAAATGAGAATCGAATTCATTTTCCATTCTTCGCGTATATTCAAAATCATTCAAGCATTCTTGATAGTCCAAAGCCAATTTTATATTATCTGAAGTAGCTGAATGCGTATTAAAAATATTTACCCATTTGTTTGTCTTCAAAGCAATCATCTGCGATAAATATGCTTTTAAAATATTACGTCTTTTTAAATGGATGATTTTTATATTCTTGTCTTCTTTTAAATATTGCCAGACTGAATCTGTATGCTCTATATGGAAAGGCGTCTGCGAATAAAACATTTTAAAGCCAACTGCTTTTACGGATGGAGGATAATTTCTGAAAAGTCTATTTGAAATAAACTCCACAGGTTTTTCTTTTAATAAATTAAAGTCACTACCATCACGATAAAATATTGGGATATCCCAGTCTTGAACTTCCGGGTTAAATATTTCACCGTATGATATAATATTTTTGTGTGATCTCAATGAAGTCATTAATAGATTGGATCCCGTACGCGGCCTTCCCAAAATAATAAACCTTGTATAACCGTTCTGACCACTTATAAGACTTTTGTCGGTTAACTGAACTTTTAAAGCCAACGGCAAATCTTTAAGAAAGTAATTCGTTATGTAATTTAAAGGGGAATTTTTAGACATATATAATCTTCAATTACTATGCATTTAAATTGGTTTTCTTTGTAACCATTTCGACAAGGGTCCACCTTCGCGCCATACCTAGCAGGTATTCGTCAAAAAATGAAGCAAGGCCTTTGTTCGGTCAAGAAAAAATATAAATAATAATTTTGTCAGTTGACAAAAATGCCGCTTAGTTGTCCACACGCAGCCAGAATGTCGCTTCCCTTGCTGGCACGACATATTGTTGTGTAGTGGCTGTCAATTAAAGTTTTCTGAAAAGCTTCCACGGTTTTTTGTGGAGGTGCCTGGAAAGGCGATCCGGGATATTCATTAAATGCGATCAAATTCAACTTGCAGCGCTGGCCTTTCAGCAATTCCGCCAGTTTCTTGGCGTCATGCATAGAAGAATTTATCCCTTCAATTAAAACATATTCGAAGGTCAGCAGTCTTCGGCCCGGCATAGGATACTGTTTGCAGGCATCCAGCAGAACCTCCAAAGGATATTTTTTGTTAATCGGCATCAACATGCTTCTTGTTTTGTTATCATGAGCGTTGAGCGATATGGAAAGATTAATGCAAATCTCCTTGCCTAATCTGATGATTTGCGGGGCAAGCCCGCAGGTGGAAACGGTCACTTTGCGGCTGGAAAAGCCCATGCCGAAAACATTGGTGAGATTTTTTATGGCTTTGACAACATTATCGTAATTAGCCAGTGGCTCGCCCATGCCCATCATCACAATATTTTTAATGTCGGGACATCGGGGCATTTCATTTTTTAAAGTTATCAGTTGGCCGACAATTTCAGCCGGACTTAAATTTCTCTTTAAACCATTGCGCGCTGTCAGGCAGAATTTGCAGTCCATGGCACAGCCGGCCTGAGTGGATAGGCAAATTGTCCAGTTATTTTTCCCCGGGATTAAAACGCTTTCGATAAAAAGCCCATCTTCCAGACGCAACAGAGCTTTTTTTGTTGAGTCTTTAGATTCCTGAATCTTGATGATTTGCGGACGGCTGATACGCGCGATTTTAGAAAGTTTAGTGCGGAAGTCACGGGAAATGGTGGTCATATCCTCAAAAAAAACACTGCCGGACTGATAAAGCCATTTCATTATCTGCGGAGCACGGAATTTCTCCTTCCCCAGAGAAGAAATAAAATCCTGCATTTCTTCCAGAGTAAAATTCAGTAGATTGGGAAGCGGGTTTTCAGGGCGACTAATCATTTAAGCTTTTTTCGCAGTGTTGCGGCAATGGCGTCAATAAATTCTTCCGTATTCACTTTTTTATTGGAAGATTTTTTCTCAGCGAGAGTAATTAAATCGCCGGTCATGATACCGCCTTCGACAGTGGTAATGGCTGCTTCTTCAAGTTTGTCGGCGAATTTCACAACTTCGGGCGTGCCGTCAATCTCGCCCCTTTTGCGCAGACCACCACTCCAGGCGAAGATAAGAGCCATTGAGTTACTGGAAGTCTCTTCGCCTTTTAAGTATTTGTAGTAGTGCTTTTGCACGGTTCCATGAGCGGCTTCGTATTCAAACAAACCATGGGGAGAAACCAGAACAGATGTCATCATGGCGAGTGAGCCGCAGGCGGAAGCGACCATGTCGGACATTACATCACCGTCATAATTCTTCAGCGCCCAAAGCATGCCTCCCTCGCTTTTCATAATGCGCGCCACGGCATCATCAATCAGGGTGAAGAAGTACTTGATCCCTGCCTGGGCAAATTTTTTCCTCCAGTTTTTTTCGAATTCCTGACTGAAAATTTCACGAAATCTGGCATCATATACTTTGGAAATGGTGTCTTTGGTGGAAAACCATAAATCAATTTTTTCACTAAAGGCATAAGTAAAGCAGGCCTTTGCGAAATTCAATATGGATTTATCCAGGTTGTGGTTTACCTGAATTATTCCCGCAGAGGGAAAATCATTCACGAAAGTTTTTTGTGTTTTTCCGCTGTTTCTGGGAGTAAAAAAAATTTCCAGCTTCCCCGCCTCTGGAATGGCCACCTCTATATTATTATAAACATCGCCGAAGGCGTGACGGCCGATGATTATAGGTTTCGTCCATGAAGAAACTGCCGGTTTGATGTTATTGACTAAGATTGGCTTTCGGAAAACTGTGCCGTCGAGCATGGCACGGATTGTTCCGTTGGGGCTTTTCCACGCTTTTTTAAGATTGTATTCTTTTATACGGTCTTCGTTTGGTGTAATGGTCGCGCACTTGATGCCTACGCCATATTTTATGATTGCGCGCGCGGCGTCCATTGTAACCTGATCATCAGTATCATCGCGGTGTTTAATATGTAAGTCGTAATAATCTATATTAATGTCGATGTGTGGAAAGATGAGCTTGTCCTTAACCATTTTCCACATGACGCGGGTCATTTCATCGCCGTCCATTTCGACGATGGTGTTTTTGACCTTTATTTTTTTTGCCATATAAAAGTACTTTTCTGAGCAAATATTTATTGTGAGACTCAAATTTTAATGAAACTCAGATATTGCATACACCGTGCAGTGATATCTGTAAGTTGAATTATCCCGTACGCGAAGCTTAGCGGGACAAAAACAATCCCGCCATATAGCGGGGGGTAGTGAAACTCCAATTACGAAAGCGAAGCTT
>JAFGLS010000018.1 GCA_016927935.1 Syntrophaceae bacterium | reverse complement strand
TCTTTTTTAAAATTAAGAAGTTGTTCAGTTACTATCTTGACCTGCTGTTCGTTGCTTCTGCTAATACTGTCAAGGATGGGGCATTCAAGATAGTTATCATGTGCTATTGTTTTGAGGGCTTTCAGGTCTTTGGGAAGGCATGATCCTCCGTAGGCAAAACCAGGTTTCAGGTAATATGGAGAAAGATTCAGTTTTGTGTCCATGCAGAAAACATCCATCAGTTTATGAGAGTCAATATTCAGTTTTTTGCAGATGTTACCAACTTCATTTGCAAATGTTATTTTCAGTGCATGGAATGCATTGTTGACATATTTAATCATCTCAGCAATTTTTATGTCGGTGGTAATAAATGGTGCATTAATTCCCCTGTAGATTTCTTTCATAATCTCGGTGGCTGTATCGCTGTTTGAACCGACAAGGGTGAATGATGGGTTGTAGTAGTCTTTGACAGCCGTTCCTTCACGCAGAAATTCTGGATTTGAGACGACTGCGAAGTCGGTATTGCATTTTTTATTTGATACATCTTCAATGATATTGGATAGTTTTTCATTAGTGTTAGGAAGAACCGTTGAGCGTATGACAACAACGTGAAACGCATTCTTTTCTTTAATGCCTTTTCCAATTTCACCAGCAACTCTATAGATTGCTCCGAGATCCAGGTGACCGTTCGGTGTTGAAGGGGTTCCTACACAAATAAAAGATACGTCTGTATTTTTAACTGCATGAATTGCATCATTTGTTGCTGAAATTTTGCCCAAACTATGCTGTTCAGAAATGATATTGTCAATTTCGGCTTCCACTATTGTCGGTTTGCCTTCACTTATAAAGTCAATCTTTGTTTGAGCTAAATCAACACCTATTACTTGATGGCCATTTTTTGCGAGACACCCCAGGCTAACGCAGCCGACATATCCTAATCCAAATATACTGATATTCAAAACAATACCTCCTAAAATATTATATCAACCAATGCAATGAATCTGCGGAAAGTGCTGACGTTGCCTCTGTAATTCTGATAGGGAGACCTTCTTGTAATTGATGTTGGTTTTAATCAATCTTAGAATGACAAAGCGGCAAAATCGACAGGTTTGCATAACTGTATGTCGTACAAATGGTGACAATTTACTCCTATTTACATTGTAGACTTTCATATGTATGAATAAGCGGTAGGGACACCTTATCCCAAGAAAGTTGCTGAACTCGTAATTCGGCGTTGATGCCGAGTTGCTTTTGTAGTTGTTTGTCACTAATGATATTTACGATGGCGTCTGCCATTTTTTCGGTATCATCGTTGGGAATGAAGATTCCAGCGTCTTGGAGAGAATACATACTTTCCTTCAATGCAAATGAAACAACCGGTTTCTGAAAAATCATGTATTCCATCATTTTAATAAAGGTTGAATTGTCATTCAGGAATGAATGCGGTGCGGCATCGACAAAGACGTCAGAAGACGATAGATAACGATTGAGCAATTGCCTGTCGTAAATGTATCCCGTAAACAATACATTATTTTGAATTTCCAAATGCTTGGCAACTTCTTTAATTTGTCCGAGGTAATCACCATCTCCGATTACAAGAAGAATTATATCTTTTATCCCATGCTTATACACAATATGCCGCATGACATAGAGGAGATGATCTACTCCATCCTGTGAATTAACTACACCCAGATAACATAGTATTGTTTTTGCTTTAGAACGTATTTCTTCTATTGGTTCTGCTTTCTTCATTTCTTTTAAGTCCGGGCCATACCTCACAACATAAATATTCTCTGGATTAACACCGCATCGGTCCGATTCGATTTTTTTATACGATTCGTTTGTAGCAATAACCCGATCTGCGACCTTACAGGATATTACTTCAAGAATGAGGAGAAATTTGTACGCTGCCCGGAGTGTTGACCCATACTTTTCCAAAAATAGGTCGGGGGATAGATCATGGTGATCATAAATGAATTTTTTCCCGAATAGCTTGTAGAATAATGGAATAATGAAGAGCGTATCCGGTGGATTATGGGTGTGGATGACATCAAACTTGTTCTTGATGAGTACGACGAATGACAAAATAAAAGACATAAAAGTGAAATAGAAATACTCGAAGCCATAACCCAAAACTGCCTTTATCAACAATATAAATTTTTTTGCCTTTGTTAACTTATTAGAATGAGATTGCTTACCATGTTTGAAGACTTCTATTTTGGGTATGCGATATACTTTTATTCCATTGATAACTTCATAAAAAGACTGTTCCCGTTTTTTGAGTGCAATAACGGAAACTCCATATCCATTTTCAATGAGCTTAAAGGCTTCCCGTTTAACCCGGATGTCGGACGGAAAATAAGATTCAGTTATCATCAATGTATTCATTTTCAAATCCTTCTTTGACATTTGCTCAAATATGTGATGGCGCATTTTTATAGTTGTCTCTCCAGAATCGAGACAATTCGTTTGGGAGGACATTCCAATATTGATTTGTATACTTATTTTTAATGTGTATCAGTAAGTCTTTAAAGCGCGACATCGGATATTCATCATAACTTGGTTCTGTGCCATCAAAATTTATGTAGTCGGGATGTATTATAATGAGAGCCATGCCTCCGTTTTCAACAATCCAGTCCAGCTTCTGCTTCCAGATATCAATAGTTTGTTCCTTCATCAGGATAAACAGCAGAAAGTCTTGAGGCAGGGTGTAGGGCAGTTCGACGTATCCTTCCGATGGAGACTGTCCCGGTACCCAGAATGGAAAAATCGTTCCCATCCCATCGGGTTGGGGTTCGAAGGGGTCGGTGTCAAACGTCGAGGCGTCATAGGTGATATCGAGATGATGGAGCATGCCGAGGTTGTGATACATGCTTGGGGCCCGAAAGCCCTCTGCATCCCAATCCTTCAAATAACGATTAATTTTGATAGCTTGTTTTTCAAATACTCTTTCTGACCTGAAGGGATTTCTGTCGTGCTGCAACCCATGCATGCCAATTTCGAAGCCATTATCTTTTATGTCGTTCCATAAGTCCGAGGGTACCGTGTAGTCTTCCGCAACAAAATTGAAGGATGATTTGAAACCATGCTTTTTGTCTAGTTCCATCAAATGTCTACACTTATGAATCCCCTTGACGGATTCGACGTCGTGGGTCAGGACGAGGGCGAATTTTTTTCCCTCCGGCCAGCCTTGCCATCCTTCCGGCGGTTTTGCCGAGTTTTCATCAATCGGCCAGACATCGCGGTACTTGGCAAGCCTTCGACGAACAATTTGCCGCCTGATGGCCAGTTGCAGCCGTCGGGGGATGAAGGATTTCAGGAAATAGTAGGCTTCGTTTTTGTACATT
>JAFGLS010000134.1 GCA_016927935.1 Syntrophaceae bacterium | reverse complement strand
TGCATAATATTACTGATATATTTATTATTATGATAAAAAAGTTGAATATTTTCACATTTATTTAAATTTGCTGTATATCTCGCTCAATAGGGTGTAAAGTCTAAAACATAGATAATTTCATTAACCATAATAATTACAATTGGTTAAAAAGTGAGAAATGTTAGTTTTTCATTAATAAATATTTATAAATTGACATTCTTGTCCAAGATAATTTTCTTGAACCAAAGGCTTAAGCTACAAAATGATCTTTACTCCGAATCTCATATAAAATTTTGATATTGGCATAATAATTTTATAAATTATCCATACTTATTTGGGATAGTATTTTCGCACACACATGAATCCTGATTTATAAAAGGATTAAGCTTATATAAAGAGCAATATTTTTCAAAGATCAATTTTGAAAAACTCATGTATTCTAAACCAAAATATTGCTAATAAACAGTTTGACTATTTTTTTCTTTACAGGAATAATCAATGTCATTTAACATACCAGAACAATTTTGAGGTGGGATAAGATATGACCAGCAATATAACTTTGCAGGTTAGAGATTTAATTGCCCATGTTAAAAGTTATGCTAAGGAAAAAGTCACCAGTCCCCATAAACTTGAAAAACACCTAATTAATACAGCCCAAATTTGTGGCCAATTTACACAGGTTTTTGGTTTAGAAAAGATTGGAAAAATTTTAGGTCTTACCCATGATATTGGAAAAGCTTCTAAAGAATTTCAAAACAGAATCAAAGCAATTGGAGGAATAGAAGCCCATTTAGAGAGAAAAACACCACAACATGTGGATCATTCTACCGCTGCCGCAAAATATCTGATCGATAAATATGGAAAATCCCCGGGGCTTATCCTTGCATACATAGTCGCAGGGCATCATACCGGACTACCCGATGGAAAAGGAGAATCGGACAGTGTACTTGTCAAACGATTAAAAAAAGATGTTAAAGATTATTCAACTATCGTGCAATGGTTGGAAGAAAAACTTCCTGATAAATTAGATCCTCAGGATTTTATTCCTTCCAATTTTAATCCGGCTTATCGATATCAGATGCACCTCTTGATTCGGATGCTTTATTCAGCTCTAACAGATGCCGATTTTCTGGATACTGAATCATACATGGATCCGGAAAAAGCTATTAGCCGAAACAGTAGGTATCCAAGTATTAATGAAATCCGCGACCACTTTTTAAAATATCTTGAAAAACTTAAATCGAAAGAACAGACTGAGATTAATCAGAAGCGAAATCAGATTTTAGAGTGGTGTATTAATTCTGCTGAAAAGGAGAAGGGTATTTTTTCCCTGACAGTTCCAACTGGTGGAGGAAAAACATTATCCTCAATGGCGTTTGCTTTGAATCATGCAGTTAAACATATATTGCGGCGAATTATTTATGTTATTCCATACACCAGTATCATTGAGCAAAATGCCCAGGTTTTTAAAGATATCTTACAAAACTTGAGTGAGAATATAGTACTTGAACATCACAGTAATTTCGAACCCACCTATGAAAATCCATTTAACCGGTTGGCTCCTGAAAACTGGAATGCCCCTATAATTGTTACAACCAATGTACGCTTTTTCGAGTCATTTTATGCCAACAAAAGTTCTGCTTGTCGCAGATTACATAATGTTTCTAATAGTGTCATTATTTTCGATGAAGCACAAATGATCCCGCGGGAATATCTGCAACCCTGTCTTTTAACCATCAATGAGCTCACCCGACATTATGGCTGCAGCGCAGTGATATGTACCGCCACTCAACCGGCAATTCAGAAATCTGATTATTTGAAAAAAGGACTTGAAGGGGTTCGTGAAATTGTACCAAGACCAACTGAGCTATACGAGAATTTTCGACGTGTGCAAATCAAACAATTGAAAAAAAATACAACCAGTTCAGAAATGGGAAATCTCTTAGGGAAACATGATCAAGTGCTTTGTATTGTGAACACAAGGAAGGAAGCCCGTCTCATTTTCGAGAAATTGAGAGAAAATTCGAACAATGATAGCTGCTTTCACTTAAGCACGCTCATGTGTCCTGAACACCGGATTAGAAAATTAGAAGAAATCCGGGATCGTTTAAAAAAACAATTGCCATGCCGGCTTGTCAGCACCCAACTCATTGAAGCTGGTGTCGATATTGATTTTCCAGTAGTTTACCGGGCAATTGCCGGACTGGATTCAATTGCACAGTCTGCAGGCCGGTGCAATAGGGAAGGCAGACTAAATTCGGGTGTGGTTTATGTTTTCCAGGGAGAAACACTGCCACCACCAGGACATTTGCGTCAGAGCGCTGATTCAGGAAGATTTGCCCTGAAAATCCATCCGGATGATCCGTTGACACCGGCAGCCATAAAAACATATTTTCTGGATTATTATGGAAAAGAAGGCAGAAATTTTGATAATAACGATATCATAAGAATGTGTGAAAAGCCTCCTGATGCGATCCCTTTCCGGGAAATCGCAAAAAAGTTTAATCTGATTGAAGAGGTACAATTTCCGATAATCATTCCTTATGGAGAAAAAGGGAAAAATATCAGGGAAGAATTGAAATCCTGCTATAATGGATTTGTACCGACTGAATTGCGACGAAAGTTGCACAGGCTGACGGTTAAACTTCACGAACGACCATTCAGGAAATTACGGCCTGCAATGGAAGATATTTTTGGAGATGGACGATACTTTGTTTTGATAAACCAGGATATTTACGATATACAAACCGGTTTAAAACCGGATATTCCGGAGTTTCAACAAATAGAATCTCTAATTTTATAAATTAAGGAGAGAACATGAGATACGGAATCAAATTAAAAGTCTGGGGCGAGTGGGCTTGTTTTACACGCCCCGAAATGAAAGTAGAACGGGTTAGTTATGATGTAATGACACCTTCAGCAGCCCGTGCTATCGTGGAAGCCATTTACTGGAAACCTTCCATTCGCTGGATTATTGACCGGATTCATGTGCTACAACCGATTCGTTTTGATAACCTTCGACGTAATGAGTTGGAGAACAAATTATCTTCACGAACGGTCACAAAGGCTATGAAAGACGGTTCTTCCCCAGTGGAAATTTTTATTGAGGATAATCGCCAGCAGAGAGCAGCAATGGTGCTACGGGACGTGGCTTACGTTATAGAGGCACACTTTGAAGCAATAAATTCGGACGGTGAAAATGAAGGCAAACACCTGGATCAGTTTAACCGTCGTTTGAAAAAAGGACAATGTTACTACCAGCCTTACCTGGGTACACGGGAATTCTCGGCTAATTTTGAAGAAATAGATGAAATTCCAACTTCGAAGCTTGAAGGTGAGAGAGATCTGGGCTGGATGCTCTATGACATTGATTTCAATGAAGACTCAGGCAATAAACCAATGTTTTTCAGGGTACAGATGCGGGACGGGGTGATTGAAGTGCCTCATCCTGATTCGGAGGAGGTGAAAAGATGATACTTCAGGAATTACATCATTTGTATGAAAGGCTTGCTCAAAATCCGGAAATAAATATTTCTGAACCTGGATTCAGTAAAGAGAATATCAGCTTTATTGTACGAATAGATACTGATGGGAAATTTGATGATATTGAAGATTGGAGAACCGAAGATTTACCAGTTAAAATAGAAGTTCCCAAACTAGATGGTAAAAGGGCTGGAAAAGTTCTAAAACCATATTTTTTATGGGACAATACAAAGTATGTTTTTGGTCGAGAATTAAAAAATGGAAAGGAAATTAATACTAAAGATAATGAAAAAAGTTTTATAGAATTCAATCAGAAGGTCATTCAAAAAACGGGCCTTAAAAGTAAATCTACTGAGGCTGTTCTAAAATTTATTAGTGATAAAAAGGAGAAGAGCAGGGTTTATGAGCATGATTACTGGAAGGATATGTTGAACAGTTTCATAACTTTCAGAGTTACTGGTGATGTAAATCGTTTGGTTGTTGATGATATGGAAGTCAAAGCAGCATGGAAAAAATATCTTGAAATTGAAGATAAGGAGGCTGATCAGCAGATTTGTCTCGTATCAGGTAAGATTAGCCCTGTATATCCAATACATCCAACAATAAAAAGAGGGATCGGGGAAAAAAATGACATTCCTTTGGTATCCTTTAATATTGCTTGTTCCGAATCTTATAGTCGTAAAAGTAATTTTAATGCTCCGGTTTCCCGGCAAATCGCATCAAAATTTACACATGCTCTAAATTATCTCGTAGATAACCCTGACCATAATCTTTTAATCGCCGATACAAAAACCTTGTTCTGGGCGGAAAGCAATGACCGTTTTTCTGACTTTTTCGGGAAAGCACTGGCAATTCGGGATGATGACGTGATCAGTGAAGATCTGAGCTCCTTTCTCCAGTCCGTTCGTTCGGGTAAAATGCCTGAAGAAATCAGAGACAGCAGCCGGTTTTTTGTGTTGGGACTGGCACCCAATGCTGCCCGTGTATCTGTACGTATCTGGTACGCAGACAGCGTTGAAAATATCGCGCAAAATATTGGCTTACATTTTGCTCAGCTTCATATCGTTAAACAGAATGATGGTAATCGGGAATTCCCCTCTCTATGGCGTCTGATAAGGGAAACCGCAACCCAGCACAAAACTGAAAATATTCCGCCCAATATTACCGGACCTCTGATGCGAAGTATTCTATCTGGTTCGCTTTATTCCAATAATATCCTTTCAATCCTGTTGAGCCGCATGCGGGTAGATCAGGAATATTACCAATTAAATTATTATCGTGCGTCATTCATAAAAGCAATCCTAAACAGAAATTATAATAAGGAGCTAACCATGTCATTAGACACCAAACGAATAACTGTCCCCTACTTACTGGGCCGTCTGTTCGCGACTTTGGAGAAAGTGCAGGAAGAGGCATCCGGCGGAAATCTGAATGCAACCATTAAGGACCGGTATTTCGCATCAGCATCAACATCGCCGCGCGCTGTTTTCCCGCGTTTGTTAACTCTGCATCAGAATCATTTAAAAAAGCTGAAAAGTGAAAAGCACGGGCTGGCGGTTACCCGTGAGAAATTGGTTGGAGAAATTATTGGTCATCTTCCTCCGGATTTGCCCGGTTCCATTAAACTGGAAGACCAGGGTGAATTCGCAATCGGATACTACCATCAACGGCAGGATTTCTTCATGAAAAAAGAAGAAATTGTGAGTGAATAAAATTTACGAATTTGTTCATGTAAAATTAAAAAGGAGCAAAAAATGGAATCAATCCAGAATCGTTATGAATTTGTTTACTTATTTGATGTGGAAAACGGAAATCCCAATGGTGATCCGGATGCCGGAAACATGCCGCGTATCGATGCGGAAACCTCACACGGGTTGGTCACAGATGTATGTCTGAAGCGCAAAATTCGAAATTATGTGGAAATCGTTAAAAATGATCAAGCACCTTACTGTATTTATGTAAAAGAGAAAGCCATTTTGACTAAACAACAGGAAAAAGCTTATATAAGCCTTGAAGCTGAGAAAAATATAAAACCGACTATTGAAGATGCCAGAGTATGGATGTGCAAAAACTTTTATGATGTTAGAACTTTTGGGGCGGTTATGGCGCTAAAAGAATTCAATTGTGGACAGGTTCGAGGTCCTGTTCAGTTAAATTTTGGTAAAAGTATTGAACCTGTACTACCGAATGAATTATCCATTACGCGCATGGCAGTGGCTACTGAAGCGGAATCTATAAAACAGAAGGGCGATAACAGGACCATCGGCAAGAAAACTCTTATTCCCTATGGGTTATTTCGCACTGAGGGTTATATCTCTGCCCACTTTGCGCAAAAAACCGGTTTTACTGAGTCTGATCTTAAATTATTGTGGGATGCTTTGACCAACATGTTCGACCATGATCACTCTGCCGCACGGGGTAAAATGAATGCCCGGAAACTCATTGTTTTTAAACATGATTCTACACTGGGAAACGCTTCTGCTCATAAATTATTTGAGTTGATTAAGATTGATCGAAATGATGATCCTGTGAATCCTCCACGCAATTTCAGTCAATATTCGGTGTCAATTGATTTTCAGAATAAGCCCGATGGTGTGGAGATTAGGGAGCTTTTATAAAAATGTATTCTGAAGATCAATTTATCCAGTTATCGGCACTGCAACACTACCTGTTCTGTCCCCGGCAATGTGCACTGGCTTATCTAGAACTTTCCTGGTCGGAAAACCTGTTCACCGCCGAAGGACGCATCATGCATAACCGGGTTCACGAGGGTAAATTCGAAAAAAGAGGAGACCTGATACAAACCCGCGGATTATGGATATCTTCTGCACGCCTTGGTTTGTCAGGCCAGACGGATTTGATAGAATTTCATCGGACAGATGATCAAGACAATGGCACCCGGCTGCCCGGCTATAAAAGCAGGTGGAAAGTTTATCCGGTAGAATTCAAACGGGGAAAACCTAAAAGCGATCATTCCGATGAAGTGCAGCTATGCGCCCAAGCGCTGTGCCTGGAAGAGATGCTGGAGACCACCATCGCCGAAGGCGCCATATTCTACGGAAAAAATAAACGCCGTCATGCGGTAAAGTTCGATGAAAAGCTACGCTCCCTCACAGAACAAACCGCCCTGCAAATCCATCAAATGTTCGAATCCGGCATTACACCCAAAGCGGAATTCAGCAAAAAATGTAAATCCTGCTCCCTATACGAAATTTGTCTCCCCAAACGAACTGGTACCAGAGGCGCCGTAAAACGCTATCTTAACAAAATTATCTCCGAATCAATCACTTCGGGGGGAAAAAAAATATGAAAAAGATGCTGAATACCCTCTACGTGACCTCGCAAGGCGCATATCTTTTCAAAGATGGGGAAACTGTGGCCGTGAAAATTGACAGTGAGGTTCGCTTGCGGGTTCCGGTGCACACCATCTCCTCACTGGTTTGTTTCGGAAATGTCACTTGCTCACCTTTCCTGCTGGCACATTGTGCGGAGAATGATGTCACCGTTAGCTTTCTATCGGAGCACGGCAGATTTCTTGCACGCGTCAAGGGAAGCGTCACCGGTAATGTCCTGCTCCGGCGGGAACAGTTCCGCAGAGCCGATGATGATGCATCATCGGCAGAAATTGCCCGCTCCTTTCTAATCGGTAAACTTTCCAACTCCATTTCGGTCATCAACCGACATCTGCGGGATCATGCCGGGAAACCAGGCCGGGAAGCGCTTGAGAAAGCAGCGAAGAACTTACGGGATTATTTGCATAGCCTGCAATCGAATACTAATTTGAACAAGTTGCGAGGCATCGAAGGGATTGCAGCGAATACCTATTTTGACGTATTTGATCATTTTATCCTGACAAACAAAAATGATTTCTTTTTTTCGGGGCGTAACCGGCGTCCACCATTGGATGCCGTTAATTGTCTGCTCTCTTTTGTTTATACTTTACTTTACCATGATGCCCGCGCAGCCCTGGAATCGGTGGGACTGGATCCCGCCGTCGGCTACCTGCACAGAGATCGTCCGGGAAGAATGGGTCTGGCATTAGATTTAGTGGAAGAATTGCGACCGGCATTTGCTGATCGTATAGTGCTTTCACTCATCAATTTGGGTAAAGTAAAAAACAGCGGATTCACCAAAACAGAATCGGGCGCAGTATTAATGGATGATGAAACACGGAAAACGCTGCTGTTCACATACCAGGAGCGCAAGCGTGATGAGATCACCCATCCATTTCTGCAGGAGAAGATTCCGGTGGGAATGATCCTATTTGCCCAAGCGCAATTGCTGTCCCGGTTTTTACGAGGCGACTTGGACGGATATCCACCGTTTATCTGGAGGTAACGCTTATATGATGGTTCTTATCAGTTACGATATAGGCATGGACGATAAAAGTGGGGCGAAACGGTTGCGCAAAGTTGCGAAAATATGTGAAAATTATGGTCAAAGGGTTCAATATTCGGTTTTTGAATGTGCGTTAGACCCTGCTCAATGGGCGATGGTGAGAAACAAGCTCATCAAAGAGATCGATGAAGAGAAGGACAGCCTGAGATTTTATTTCCTGGGTGCAAATTGGAAGAAGCGGATTGAGCACATTGGTGTGAAAGAAAGTTACGATGTTGAGGGACCTATAATTGTTTAGCGAACCTCAAGCATACATTGATATACTCTTTTTTTCGAAATACCGGATAAGTTATAGTATTTTAGGAAGTTATGTTTGGATTTATCATGTCCCTGAATACATAAAGAACAAGTGTTTCGCAAATAAGGGTTCTGAATCGCTTTTGTGTTAAGGGATACAGGTATTGACAGTCGCGCCCCACGCGGGCGCGTGGATTGAAACGATGAGGTGTACACTCATCTTGGCACTACGGTACCGTCGCGCCCCACGCGGGCGCGTGGATTGAAACACGT
>JAFGLS010000133.1 GCA_016927935.1 Syntrophaceae bacterium | reverse complement strand
TTATCGGAATTGGTTAGTTGAACTATCCTGCCTAAGCATGGGTATAATACCCTCCCCTTGGGCGGAATTAGGGTCCAGTACTTGCCCTGGGGGTCATACCCGTAATTTGTTTTCTTTATTGCTTATGTTGAGTGCCCCGCCAGCCAGTATTATTTGTTTTTGCCTATCGGATAATTCGCAAGTTACATAAAATGCGGTACCTTTAGTTTTGTTTCTCATTAAAAATTTTCCGTCTTCAGAGATTATTCTTTTTATGTCAGAAATTTCCAGATAATCTTCCTGATCGATTCTGTCATAATCGCTCTCAACACAAAATGTAAGAGGCAATATTCCGAAGTTAATCAGATTGGCCGTATGAATTCTTTCGAAGGATTTGGCAATTATCGCGCGAATGCCCAGATACATGGGGCATAATGCTGCGTGTTCACGTGAAGAACCCTGTCCGTAGGAAAGACCAGCTACTATTATGCTTTGTTTTCCGTCCTGCCTTATGGACATGGCGCGCCTGGCGAAATTTGGGTCAATATTTTCAAAAACGAATTCGGAATATTTAGGAATGTTGGAACGGTATTTCATCCGCGCACCTGCAGGAATAATATGATCAGTAGTGATTTTATCTCCCACCTTGATTATTACCGGGCCGTGAATAGTATCGGACAGTTCCGGAGTACGGGGAAGAATGCCGATATTCGGACCGCGGAAAACCTCTGATTCATTCTTTTTTTTGTCCGGCCAGATTATCATCGAGTCATCAACTGAAAATTTCTTTGGCATAGTTACTTTTGGATAGCGCATTTTTAAATTGCGTGGGTCGGTGAAACATCCTGTAATTACAGCGGCGGCGGCAGTTTCCGGGCTTACAAGATAAACATTGGCATCGATAGTTCCGGAGCGTCCCAGAAAATTACGATTGGATGTACGCAGAGACACAGATCCTGATGGAGGGCTTTGGCCGTTGCCAATGCAAAACCCGCAGGCGCTTTCCGTTATTCTTGCTCCGGAGGAAATTAGACCGGTCAGATAGCCGCTTTTGGAAAGTTCTTTCAGTACCTGCTTGGAACCGGGTGTTAGAATAAAACTTACATCGGGATGAACTGTTTTGCCTTTAAGAATTTTAGCCACCGTAATTAAATCTTTGTATGAAGAGTTAGTGCAGCTGCCCAGACAAACCTGATTTACAGCTATTTTATTCATTTTTTTGACTGTACTAATATTATCCGGGCTGTGAGGTTTTGCTGTCAACGGTTCAATCTTGGATAAGTCAATATTAACAACTTTGGCGTATTTTGCGTCTTTGTCTGCCTTGAGTTCAATAAAATCTCGTTCTCTATGCTGTGAACGCAGAAAAATACGGGTCATTTTATCGCTGGGAAAGATGGATGTCGTCACACCGCATTCCGCACCCATATTGGTAATCGTCGCGCGTTCGGGAACGGTCAGAGATTCAATCCCTTTGCCGCCATACTCGAATACCGTGTTGACGTTTCCTTTTGTGGTAAAAATTTCCAAAACTTTGAGAATGACATCTTTTGCGGAAACCCATGGTTTGAGTTTGCCGGCAAGATTTATTTTAATAACCTTAGGGCAAGTCAGGTAAAAAGGACTGCCGGCCATAGCCAAAGCAACATCGAGCCCACCCGCTCCGATAGCTATCATGGATAAAGATCCGCACGTTGGAGTATGACTGTCTGATCCTATAAGGGTTTTTCCCGGTTTGCCAAACCTTTCCAAGTGAACCTGATGGCAGATACCATTTCCTGCGCGAGAAAAAACAATGCCGTATTTTTGTGCCACGCTCTGCAGGTAGAGATGATCATCAGCATTTTCAAAACCTATCTGTATCGTGTTGTGATCAACATAACTTACGGACAGCTCGGTTTTTGTTCTTGGTACATTCATCGCCTCAAATTGCAGATATGCCATGGTGCCGGTGGCATCTTGAGTGAGGGTTTGATCAATGTAGATGCCTATTTCTTCACCGGGCACAAGATTGCCGGAGACTAAATGTCTGGAGATGATTTTTTCAAATAAATTTTTTCCCATTCTTTATTCCTTAGATAGAAGAAGCGAGATTAAAGAGCATTTATAGCCGCGCACTTATATAATAAACTAAAGTGATAATCAACTAACAAAAGAATGCTTTAATAAAATTAACGGGCTTCGGAATAATTTCACAAAGCCCGCTGCCGATTTAACCGTGTGGAATAAGATTGTTGTTAAATAAAAAACCAGTATTATCCGGCTGTTATCCTCCTAACGGCAATTCTTTTATCCTGACGGCGCGTTCAAATCTCTCCTGATAATAAGGATGGTTCAGAGAATCAATACGAACACGTCTATTTCTTGATGATGCGTGAATAAATTTATTGTTTCCTATGTAAATTCCAACATGTCCCAATGAGCGGTTGGTGTTAAAAAATACCAAATCGCCTTTCGCCAATTTATCAATGTCTACCTCGACTCCAACTTCGGATTGATCACGGGCGACACGTGGTAAATAAACATGGAAATTCCGATAAACCTTCTGGACAAAGGCAGAGCAGTCTATCCCTCTTTTAGAGGTTCCGCCAAGTCTGTACGGTGCTCCTAGAAATGCGGTTGCCTTTTTAATCAATTTTTGCATTTCACCGCGACTTTTCCATTTTCCTAAAAATTCTTCTTTACCTATAAAACTGAAAATATTTGAGAAAAAACCTTCTTCATCATCAGGACTTTCTTCTACATTTTCAGTTGTATCTTCAGCTATATCTTCATCCTGATTTTCTGAAGAGTCTGGTTGTTTCCATGGTTGGATAGTTGATTTTGCAAAAACAATTTTCTGACCGGCTCGTATAGTCTTCGAATTAAGATTGTTGAGAGCCATCAATTTTTTTAAGGGAATAC
>JAFGLS010000132.1 GCA_016927935.1 Syntrophaceae bacterium | reverse complement strand
TGACTTTTTATTCGCTTGTTTCAATAGTTCCTATTGCCGCGATGGCTTTTGGCATTGCCAAAGGTTTCGGTTTTGAAAGAGTATTGGAAACGCAGTTGCGTACAAAGTTGGCCGGACATGAGCAAATTCTCACTAACGTCATCAAATTTTCCCATTCTCTTTTGGAAAACACCAAAGGAGGATTAATCGCGGGTGTTGGCCTGTTTGTTCTTTTCTGGGCGGTAATCAAAATGCTGGGGCAGATAGAGTATTCTTTTAATAACATCTGGGGAATAAAAGAAAAACGGACAATTGGCCGAATGTTCGGTGACTATTTGTCGCTTATCTTGATCTGTCCAGTTATACTAATTCTTTCCAGCGGCGTTAATGTCTTTATCACCACACAGGTAACCATGATTATGGAAAAATTTACCATTTTAGGAAGTTTCAGTTCCCTGATATTCTTTGTATTGAAATTACTGCCCTATACATTGATGTGGATGCTTTTTACATTCCTTTATATTTTCATGCCGAATACCAAGGTTCGTTTTTCCGCCGGACTGCTGGCGGGAATCATTACCGGCACGATTTTCCAAATCGTGCAGTGGGTATATATAACTTTTCAGGTTGGAGTTGTTAAATATAATGCTATCTATGGAAGTTTTGCCGCCCTGCCGCTTTTTCTAGCCTGGCTTCAGTTAAGCTGGCTGATTGTTTTGTATGGAGCGGAGGTATCTTTCGCCTATCAGAACGTTGATACTTATGAGTTTGAACCCGACGCATTGCAATCGAGCCGCCGTCTTCGGACGCTACTCTCTTTGCAGGTTACCGGTCGTTTAATTAAAAACTTTGTCCGGGGAGAAAAACCAATGTGCCCCACAGAAATATCAAACGAACTTGGGATCCCCATTCGTTTTGTCAAAGAAATTCTTTTTGACCTTGTTAAAAGCAATATCCTTTCAACCGTCCAAATCGAAGGAAACGGTGATTTTGGATATCAACCGGCTATTGATATTAACGTGTTAAAGATACAGTATGTGATCGATGCCTTAGAAAAAAGAGGGCTCAACACAATGGCTTTTACAGATAATCCCGAATTTGCTTCGCTGTCCGCTTCTCTGGAAGCTTTCGGCAGAAACATTGAAAAGCTTCCTGAAAACAAGCTTTTAAAAGAAGTATGATGTAATCATCAAAAACTTATTTTACTAAGAAAAAGATGGAAACAATACTGGGGATAGCGGTAGGTATCGGTCTGAGTGCGGCATGCGGCTTCAGGATATTTGTTCCCTTACTGATTATGAACCTGGCGGCATTGAGCGGACAAATTCAATTACCCGCGGGATTTGCCTGGATTGGTAATACCTCGGCGACTGTTGCCTTTGCTTCGGCTACCATTATTGAAGTTATCTGTTATTATGTTCCCGGCACTGATCAAATTATGGATATCATTGCTACGCCAGCGGCAGTCGTGGCAGGAACGATAATGACAGCCTCATTGACGGAACTTTCTCCTTTTTTTAAATGGACTCTCGCACTGATTGCCGGCGGCGGAGTGGCAGGACTTGTGCAGGGCTCAACAGTTTCTCTGCGAGCAAAATCTTCAATTACCACTATGGGAACGGGTAATTTCCTTGTTGCCACTCTGGAACTTATCGGAGCAGTTATTGTGGCACTGCTGGCTATTCTTCTTCCCGTTTTTTGCTTGATACTGATAATATTATTTTTTGTTTTTGTATTTCGAAAAATAGGCAGATTGGCGTTCAGGGAAAAACAAACAAAAACCGGTTAATCAAAGGGATATGTTCCAGGCATTTAATAGGGAAATATCCCTTTAAAATTATTGTGTAAATTAAATTTTTTATTTAACGTCTGCAGGTGCGGAAGCTGGAGCAGCATCTGGAACCGTACCGGGAACAGTTGTTGAAGCCGGAGAGAGAGCAGGAAATTCAGCAACAGGTACACTCATTCCCAGAGATTCCATAATTTTAATGGCTTTATCTTTCAAAGAGGCTGCTCTGCTGATAGCTTCATTGAGATTACCGCCAGTGAAGATAGCTTGCGCCTCGACCAATTCATTTTTAACGGAAGCCAAACCTGCTTTAGCTTCCTCAATTCCTTTCTTGGTTATTTTGGCCGGAAGTTTTTTAAGTTTGGAAAGAGAATCCACCTTGGCCTGAATATCCTCAAACATCTGGGGAAGCTCCTGGCTTGTTTCTTTCCATTTTTGGGTAAGCTCTACCTGCTTTACTTTGGCTGCTTTCAGAATTTCCTTTGCTTTAGCCGTCAGGGCAATAGCTTCCTGCAGCACGTTTTTATATTCACCATCAGTAAATTTTGCCTTTACTGTGATAAGCGTATCTTCCAGTGACTTGACCTCCTCCGGAACAATTTTAGCCACTTCAGCCTTAGTGGCTGTAACAGTTTCTTCAGCAGCTTTTATCGCCAATTCCGCCGGCTCTTTGTCCCTGGAACATGAAACAAAAAAGAATACGCTTAAGAACAATATCATTACTAAGCAAAAATTTTTTTTCATAAAAATTTGTCCTTTCATATTAATTTTTAATCATGGAATTTAAATCATCCATAATTATTTTTCTTGTTCGATTCCTTATCTATTTGTTAATGTAATTTACTGCATCATCTCTCCTTTTTTTGCATCTTTTATTAATTATTTTCAGTAGACAGTCAACCAAAAAATTGCGATTAAAGAAAGAGGGTTTTCATGGTATTGACATTGGATTTAGTTATAAGATATGTTATTCACAAATAAAAACTGAGATTTACGAGAGGTTTCAAAACCAGATTTAAAAAATTGCTTCTGGAAAGTCTGTTTTTCAAGATTAAGCTTCAGAAGATTAAGGAGTTTGAAGAATGAAAGATGTTGTAATTGTTTCTGCATGTCGTACCGCCATAGGTTCATTTGGTGGAAGTTTAAAAGATTTAAATTGTGCAACACTGGGAAGTATAGTGATGAAAGAAGCGATTAAGCGCGCTTCTATTGATTCAGCAACCATTGATGATGTTCGTTTCGGTTGTTGCATAGAGCCGGCAGATACGCTGAACACTGCCCGCGTTGCCGCTTTGATGGCTGGTATCCCCGACAGTATAACCGCAGTCACCATCAATCGTGTGTGTATATCCGGCATGGAAGCTGTGATTTCCGGAGCGGCAATGATTCAAAGTGAAATGGCAGATATTATACTGGCTGGCGGCATGGAACATATGTCCGGCGTTTCCTATTCGGTACCAAGTGCCCGGTGGGGTTGTCGGCTGCAGGATAAGGTATTTGTTGATAATCTCATCCACGCTTTGCACTGTGGCTCACACCTATTACCGGGACCGGAAAAAGGGCCTGTTAAAGAAGGAATGCCTCTGGAAATGTTCAAGGGCAAACCATATATAATGGGACTTACCGCTGAGTTCATTGCTCAAATGCACAACATCAGTCGTGAAGAAATGGATAAAGTGGCTTTGCGCAGCCACAATAATACGGAAAGAGCAACCCTCGATGGAACTTTCCAAGATGAAATAGTGCCTGTGGAAATACCACAGAAAAAAGGTAAACCGCCGATTATTTTTGATAAAGATGAACATTTTCGGCCAAAACTGACCATGGAAGATCTAAAAAATCTGCCGCCGGCGTTTATTCCTAAAATCGGCAAGATTACCGCCGGTAACTCTTCCGGAATTAACGATGGAGCCAGTGCTATGATAATCATGTCCGCCCAAAAAGCCAAAGAATTGGGATTAAAACCTCTTGCCCGCATTAGGGCTGTGGGCAGAGGAGCCTGTCATCCATCTGTCATGGGATTGAGTCCTGTTCCCGCAGTGCGAGATCTGGAAAAGAAATCCGGCTTGAAGGTCAATGATTTTGAACAAATAGAAATTAACGAGGCTTTTGCCGCTCAATATCTGGGCTGCGAGAAGGAATTGAAAATCAATCGTGAAATAACCAACATTAACGGGTCAGGTATCGGACTCGGCCATCCGGTCGGTTCCACAGGAAGCCGTATCATGGTAACACTAATTTACAGCATGAAGAAACGAGGAAAAACGCTGGGATTGGCCACTCTCTGCGGTGGTGGTGGAGTTTCCATGGCCTGTGCTATTGAAATTTTATAATACCAAGTCGCTTTCAAAAATTAAAATATGAATTTTGGAAAGCTTAATGGGTATTATGCCCTATAAATCAACCTTTTAATGAGACTCGCTGATAATGAGACCCAAGCTTAAGAAACGAAGTGTACTGAAGCTTGCTGGTCGAATTATACCAGGCGCAAAGCGCCGTGGTAAAACGAGCGAAGTGAAGTTCGAAGAGCTAGTCGAATTATCACGCGTGCGAAGCTAAGTAGGGCTAATGACTGATAGCTAATTGGCATAAACCCCCTTTTTAGGGCTATCGTTTATTTTCCATATCAGGCATAGCGTAACCTGAATTTCGTTCTTCCTGATCAACTTGTTCTTTTTGTTCATCTGATATCTGAACAGCATTATTCTCTTGACTGGTTGTTTCCGGATTATTTCCGTCTTTCTGTTCTGTTAATTCATGGCTGTTTTCATCTGTTCCAAAAATCACATCATCATATTCAGGTATGACAATGCCGCGTCGCACCATAATCTGATAGATTCTCTCCGATTGATTTTCCACGTATCTGGAAGTGCCGTCAGTTCTATATCTACGGGGATTAGGTATTACAGCGGCCAGCGTTGACGCCTCACGAGCAGTCAATTCCGCTGCGCTCTTTCCGAAATGCTTCCGAGCCGCCGCTTCAATGCCATAAATACCATCGCCCCATTCGACAACATTTAAATAAAGTTCCATAATTCTCCGCTTGCTCAATTGCCTTTCTATGCGCCAAGTTAGTATCGCTTCCTTGAGTTTCCTGATGGGGTTTTTAGAAGGCGAAAGGTATAAGTTCTTTGTCAGTTGCTGAGAAATCGTACTGCCGCCGGCTTTAAATTTCTTTTTCCTGATGTCTTTTTCCAAAGCCTTTTGCATGGCTTCAAAGTCAAATCCTTCATGAAACCAGAATTTATCATCTTCCGCGATAATTGCGGCTTTCAACATGTAAGGAGAAATACCGGGAAGAGGCACCCAAGTATTTGTAATTTTTCTTTTTATCCCTTTTTTTTGCCAAACTTTCTCTCTGTATTTCATGAAAGCTGTCTTTTTAGGATAACTTTTCTTTAATGAGGCCACATTGGGATAAAAAAAATAGCGTCCTACATCAATGACAAAATAAGTTAAGAATAAAATTAAGATTACTGAAATAATTCTCCCGAGAAATCGCATAATAATCCTTTTACAAATTTTAATATCCGCAATCTTTTGAAGGTTAACTACAAGTCCACAATAAGATTATCGAAACAGGCAATCTATTAACCGAAAATTAATATAAAATCCAATAATAATTGTGATATTTTAAGACATTCTTTCTTTATTAAATAATCAAGTAAAATAAATACTTGCTATAAAATATCGTTTAAAAACATAAAATAAATTTGACATTTCCTTCCATTTTTAATATGTTGCATCTAAATTACGTAATTGATTGAGTATTATTCTAAAAGACGTACAGTCGGTTTTACGGTAACAACGATTTATTTTTTTGGTAAAAAAATGATTTTAAATCGAAATATGTGCACCGTTAATAGGGCAATACCCCCCATAATAAAGGAGGCATTCCAGTATGAAACGGCAGATTCTTGTTTTTTTAGGACTTTGCGTCCTTTTTTTGTTGTTCGGTTTTAGTTCTAACTCTCTTGCAGCACATTATAAGGTAAAAAAAGGAGATTCCCTTTACAGCATCTCTAAAAAATTCAATATCAGCGTCAATGAAATAAAGAAATCTAACAATCTTCGAAATTCAAAGATAAAAATCAATCAAGTTTTAAAAATTACCCCAAAAGGATCATCAAAATTAATTACCGTCGAAAAGCATGACTCATCATCTTACACGGTAAAAAAGGGGGATACACTTTCTGAAATTGCGCAAAAAAACCGTATTCCCTTAAAAAAATTGATGGCTCTCAACAATCTTAATTCGAAGACTATACGAGCCGGT
>JAFGLS010000131.1 GCA_016927935.1 Syntrophaceae bacterium | reverse complement strand
TAGGCAAAATTATTTTGCTTGGTACATTAATTTAAAAAATGGGTATTAAGTAGCAACACTTTACCTACCTTTATACCCGAAATGACAAATTTTAATCGTAAACGACTTCTTTAAAAGCTCCAGAGGCGAGGCATCCAATTCATATAGTGCGTCAGGCATGCGCTAGATAAACTCCGTAGATGCACGGCCGACGTATGCTGGGGACTTTTTTCAAAGCCTTATCATTTCTTCTTGCGTCTTTCCGGCCTCAGTTCACGTACGGCAGCGCCCGCTTTCCACATTTCCGAATCGCGCATTTCCTTGAGCTCGGCTTCCAGCTTGACTTTGTAATCGGGAGCGCTATTGGCCTTCAAAACAATCGCCGTCTCCTTGCCGCTTGCTACCGATTTATAAAGTTCGGCAAATACCGGTTCCACTGCCTGACGGAATTTGTGGCGCCAATCCAGAGCACCGCGCTGTGCCGTGGTGGAACAATTGGCATACATCCAATCCATGCCGTTTTCCGCAACCAGACGGATAAGGCTCTGTGTCAATTCTTCAACAGTTTCATTGAATGCTTCGCTGGGAGTATGTCCATGTTTGCGCAGTTCATTGTACTGTGCTTCCATGATTCCCGCCAGCGCTCCCATAAGCACACCGCGCTCACCGGTTAAATCACTGTAAACTTCCATCTGGAAAGTTGTCGGGAATAAAAATCCTGACCCGATGGCAATACCCAAAGCCAGCGCTCTTTCCATGGCGCGACCGGTAGCATCCTGATGAATGGCAAAACTGGAGTTTATACCGCTGCCGTCCAGAAAATTCCGACGAACGCTGGTTCCTGAACCTTTCGGCGCAACCATTATTACATCAACAAAATCAGGCGGAATAACGCCGGTCTGATCCTTATACACGATGGAGAAGCCGTGCGAGAAATAAAGAACATCTCCTTTTTTCAGATTGGCTTTGACCTTGGGCCAGAGAATTTTCTGCGCGGCATCGGATACCAGGTACTGAATAATCGTACCACGCTGGACCGCTTCTTCTATAGGAAAAAGTGTTCTACCCGGTTTCCATCCATCGGCAACGGCCTTCTTCCAATAAAATTTGTCTTCTTTTGCCTGACCGATAATCACCTTAATGCCGTTGTCTCTCATATTGGCCGCCTGCGCCGGCCCCTGAACACCGTAACCGAGCACTGCCACCACTTCATTTTTCAGAACTTTCTGAGCTTTTTTCAGCGGAAATTCCTTGTTTGTAATGACGTCTTCCATGACGCCGCCAAAATTTATTTTTGCCATGATAACCCCCTGTTAATAATGAAACTCAGATATTACAAGCGAAGCACAATAATATCTGTTAGTCGTAATGAGACTCAAATTTCAATAAGCTTTGCTTTTGAAATTTGCTAGCCGAATTATCCAATCCTGATACATCGGGATTGGAAATTAACCACGTGCAAAGCCACGTGGGACGATCTTTAATTTTCTAAATTTAAAGCTATAATTCCTGTTCTTGATATATCAGCTATGCCCAGAGGTTCCAGACGTGCCAGCGCGAAACCAATCTGCGACTGGTCACCGGTTATTTCCAGAATTATATAAGTATCAGCATTTACTATAACTTTCCATTTATTCGTGTCAATAGCCTTTTTTATCTGTTCTTTTTTATCCGCTGTCAAATTCAGGCGAACAAGAATCAACTCGCGGTGAATTGATTCCACATTGGTCAAATCATCAACCTGAATAACATCAACAAGCCTGCGTAACTGACCTTCAATTCTGTTAATCGTTTCCTTGGTGCCAATGGTGGTCATAATTATTTTCGATATTTCATACTGCATTGTCGTATTCACGCAAAGGCTTTCTATGTTATACCCCTTACCACCGAGTACTCCGGCAATTCTTGCCAGAACGTCCGGCTTGTTGTAAACAAGTATCGAAATTATATGTTCCTTTTTTTCCATTTTCTCTTCCTTTCCCATAAAAGTTTAATTGATCATCTCCCTGCTGCCCAGCGACATATTGCTAATCGAATCACCCGGATGAACCATGGGATAAACGCATTCTTCCCGCGACACCCGGAAATCCATCAGCACCGGCTTATCCAGAGACAAACCCTCTTTCAAAACAGATTCCACCTCTTCCGGTTTGGTGGCACGCAGGCCAATGACACCGTATGCCTCCGCCAGTTTCACAAAATCGGGGGCATAAGTCATATCCGTGTGTGAATAGCGCTTTTCATAGAACAATTCCTGCCACTGACGAACCATTCCCAGGTAGCCGTTATTCAGCAGAACTATTTTTACATTGATTTTGTATTGCGCGGCTGTGGCCAGTTCCTGAATATTCATTTGGATACTTCCGTCGCCGGCGACGTCTACAACGTGCTTGTCCGGGAAAGCGCACTTAACACCAATTGCCGCAGGGAAACCGAAACCCATCGTTCCCAATCCTCCTGAAGAAACAAAAGTATTAGGTTTATCGAAAGGAAAGAACTGAGCTGTCCACATCTGATTCTGACCGACTTCCGTTGTGATAATTGCGTCTCCCTTGGTTAATTTATATAGAGTTTCAATTACAAACTGCGGCTTGATTACATTACCGTTCTGACAATATGTCAGAGGCACTTTTTCCTTCCATTCGGCAATCTGTCCCAGCCATTTCTGACGCTCTGATGCATCAACCGTGAAATTGTGCTCTTCAAAATATTTAATCAAATCTTTAAGCACCGCCCGTGTATCCCCAACGATCGGTAAATCAACAGTCACATTTTTATTAATGGAAGAAGGATCGATATCTATATGGACAATTTTGGCGTTTGCAGCAAAGGTCTCGATAGTACCGGTTACCCTGTCATCGAATCTGGCACCCACGGCAATCAAAAGATCGCAGTGACTGACAGCCATGTTCGCGTAGTAAGTGCCGTGCATCCCCAGCATGCCCAGCCAGAGAGGATCACTGCCCGGAAAAGAACCAAGTCCCATCAGAGTTCCAGTAACAGGAATCTGATATTTTCTGGCCAGTACGGTTAAAAGTTCAGAAGCCTTTCCCAGAATAACGCCGCCGCCGGTCATAATCAGGGGTTTTTTTGCCGTGTTCAGCATTTCCAGTAAAACACCCATTTTCTTGAAAGCCGGTTTGTATACCGCCTCATGATTTCTGATTTTAACGTTGGCCGGATCATATTCCGTGGAAGCCGCCATCACATTTTTAGGCAAATCAATAAGAACTGGCCCCGGTCTGCCCGAACGGGCGATATGAAAAGCTTCCTTGATCGTTGAAGCCAGATCATCAATATTGCGTACCAGAAAATTATGTTTTGTACACGGACGTGTTATGCCCGTGATATCGCACTCCTGAAAAGCATCATTGCCGATAAGCCCTGTGGGTACCTGTCCGGTAAAAACAACCAAGGGAATGGAATCCATATTCGCCGTGGCGATTCCGGTTACCGTATTGGTGGCACCGGGACCGGAGGTGACCAGACAAACACCAATTTTTCCCGTAGCGCGGGCGTAGCCGTCAGCAGCGTGCACCGCGCCCTGCTCGTGCCGCACAAGAATATGATTCATATTACTTTTATAAAGCTGATCATAAATATCCAGAACGGCTCCCCCCGGATACCCAAAGATAATCTCAACCTTTTCCTCTTCGAGAGCCTTCAGCAGTATTTCTGTTCCTTTCAGTTTCATTCTGCTTCCCCCTATTTTTGTATTCCTATATTCATGGTCGTCACCCCGGCGTAAAGACTGTGTCGTAATGCTTTTTTTTGTGTCATTTCGATCCCTTCACTTTTGCTCAGGGTAAACTCCGGAGAAAATCCATGTCTCGAGTGCAACGAGGGATCTTTTAAGATTCCTTTCATGCGCTCGGAATAGCATCTACCATAATTGTGACACAGTCTCGTAGGCTAGACTCCAGTTTAATTAATCCTGGGTTCCGGCTTTTGCCGGAATTACTATGTAAAGAACTATACGCCGTCTATCCAAAAATCCTTCGCCTTGTTGCACTTCAGTGATAATTTACAATAACCCTTATTCGACTAACGCTTCAATGAGCCTTGATTTTCCGAAACTAAGTGATCGGAAAATCTTAGAGCGAATTACCTTCAGGTGGCAGGGACAAACCACACCGTGCTCGTTTTCAGCGAGTCTCATTAATTAAAAAAGCCGCCAGTTTCCTTTTGAAAAAAGCGGCTTCATGCTTAAAACAACAAAGCCGCGGGCTTTATAGGAGCCTGCGGCCTGTATCTTTTGTTATTATTTCCTAGAGATACAGAGCGGCAGACCCCGTAATTACGACTACTACGAGTATCAATACTTTGTCCGGTATCCGGATAATGCCGCTTTTAAAAACTTTAGGAAACATTAAATTTTATATCCTTAAATTAACTTGCGTTTTAAATAACGAAAAACAAAAAGTTTGTCAACTACATTTTTTATGCTACGGAATAGCCATTTTCTAAGTCAATCTAAGAATTAACTGAAAGATTACTCCTGATTATCGAAATAAACTTTTTATTTCATCAGCCAGACTGCTGCTGTTCGGGGAAGTGCCCTGCAGAAAGGCTTCAGAAATTCCTTTTTCTGAAGCGTCAACATATTCTCCCGTTTGAGGATCAATTTTTTCAAACACAATGCCTTCCGGCACGGGGAATGATTCCACAGATGTCTGGCCAAGAGCTTTCTCCATAAAATAAAGCCAGATAGGAGCCGCCGTTCTTCCACCAACCTCCTGATCTCCCAATGATGCTTCCTGATCGAAACCAACCCATACTCCGGTAATCAGCGAAGGAGTGGCACCGATAAACCAGGCGTCACGATTGTCATTTGTCGTTCCTGTCTTGGCGGCAACAGGCCTTGCTATGCTTCTGACCCTCGTTCCGGTGCCACTTTTTACAACATCCTGCATAACATATGTTGTCAGAAAAGCGATACGGGGATCTATAACCTGCTCCTCTTGAGGAATTGTTTCTTCAAAAACATTACCGGTACGGTCAACAATTTTTTTAATGAAATACGGGGTTACTTTTTTACCTTCATTAATCAATACATCATAGACCTGAACAAGTTCCTGCAGTGTCACACCTGATACACCCAAGGCCAAAGACAAGGTAGTAACCAAAGGCGAGCTAATTCCCATGTTCATGGCGTATGATACGGCGTAATCGATTCCTATTTCCTGCAAAATTTTAACCGTTGCTACATTGCGGGACAGCACCAGTGCCGTCCTCATCGTAATTGGACCCATGAACTTGCCATCAAAGTTTTTTGGTTTCCAGACACCGTCCGGCTGAGAAACATCGTCCACGGAAATTGGAGAATCAACAATTACAGTTGCCGGAGTCATGCCCTTATCAAAAGCAGCCGTGTAAATAATCGGCTTAAAAGCTGAACCAGGTTGCCGACGTGACTGCGTTGCGCGGTTGAATTCACTTTTATTGAAATCACGGCCACCAACCATTGCACGGATAGCGCCTGTCTTCACATCCATACAGAAAAGAGCTCCCTGAACGAGGCCTGGTTCATATTTATTTCTCCCTTCCAATTCTTTCAACCCTTTTTCCATAGCCTCGCCGGCGTATTTCTGTATGTTCATGTCCAGGGTCGTGTAAATGGAAAGACCTTCTTTATATAGGACATCCGCGCCATATTTTTCCTGCACATAGCGTCGGACGGTTTCTACAAAATAAGCCGCCATTTTATCTTTGGGTCTAATCGGCCTCAAATTCAGCGGCGCGGCATATGCTTCTTCCATTTCCTCTTTTGTAATGTAGTCGTCCTCCATCATGCGCGTAAGAACATAATATTGTCTTTGTTTGGCTTTATCATAATGAATAAACGGCGAATAGTTGCTGGGAGCCTTGGGCATACCGGCCACAAGAGCAGCTTCATGCAATTTCAAATCCTTGGCACTTTTCCCAAAATAACCCAGTGATGCCGACTCTATCCCGTAAGTTCCGTGCCCGAGGTAAATCAGGTTTAAATATAAATTGAGGATTTCTTGTTTAGTCAGATATTTATCAATTTTATAAGCAAGAATAGCTTCTTTGAATTTACGGGTATATTTTTTTTCAGGAGAAAGATACATCATCTTGGCCACCTGCTGGGTAATGGTGCTGCCTCCCTGAATTATATGTCCCGCTTCAATATTTTTAAAAACCGCGCGAAAAATGCTTTGCAAATCAAAGCCTTTGTGTTCGAAAAAGCGGGAATCTTCCGCGGCAACAAAAGCCTGGATTACCACCTTGGGAACTTCGGCAATACGAACAAGTTTTCTGTCTTCCAGAAAAAATTCATCTACCAGTTCGTTCTTATCATCATAAACACGGGAGGAAATACTGGGACGATAATCCTTAAGTGCATCAATACCGGGCAAATCCATGGTAAAAATAAAGTAGCCTAGTGTTCCTGCAACCAATATTATCAAAACAGAAAAGATCGCTATTGAAAAAAGATTGAAAAGCGAAGCAAGTTTTCTTACTTCACCTTCATTATACCTGCTTTTTCTGCGGCGTAACGGCATAATTTTTACCAGTTATTACTCACTTTTTTCTGAAACCATTTCTTTCTTTTCGGCGAATTTAGCAACAAATATACTGATTTCATACAAGAACATCAAGGGAATTGCCATTAATATCTGACTTAAGGCATCAGGCGAAGGAGTTAAAACAGCGGCAATCAGAAAAATAATCAAAACGGCGTATCTTCTTTGTTTGGACAACATTTTCGCGTTTACTATTTTTAACTTTGTCAGAAAAAAAACAAATATCGGCAATTCAAAAGACACGCCAAATCCCAGCAAAAATGTGACAAAAAGAGACAGGTAATCTTTAAAGGAGAGCATTGCCTGCAAATATTTATTATTAAAACTGATAAAAAATCCAAAGGCGGGAGGCAGAGCGATAAAATATCCGAATAAAACACCTCCTATAAAAAGCAGGGTTGAAGATACAACAAAAGGAATCATATATTTTTTTTCTTTGGGCAATAGTCCCGGCGAAATGAATTTCCATATCTGATAAAGAACAAACGGACTGGTAATTATAAGCGCTGCAAAAAAAGCTATCTTCATGTAAGTGAAAAAAGCTTCCGTTAAACCGGTATAAATCAGATAGCTTTTCTCAGCTAAAACTCCAATCAGCGGTCTGGTAACAATATCGAAAATAAAGTCTTTATAATAATAACAAACGCTGAAGCCGATACCCAGGGCTATCAGGGAACGGGCAATCCTTTTACGAAGTTCTATGAGATGTTCAGTAAGAGACATTTTATGATCTTCGCTGGGCTCTATATTTTTGTTATCTTCCATAATTAATTTTTAATTTTTGAATTTAAAAATCAGATTTATTGATTCTATTATGAGACTCAAATTTAATGAGGCTCCAATTCCGAAAATGAAGCGCGTATCGGAATCGGCAAGCCGAATTATCCCGCTTGCGAAGCTTAGCGGGACAATATCAATTATTTTAGGCTTGCCCTGAGATTCATACCCGTGATTGTTTGTCGGAGGCGTTATGGGACGCATCAGTTTTTATTTCTTCGCTATCCGGTTTTTTCATTAGAAGAGATTTTTTCCATTCGTCATCGTCATGTCTCTTGTTTTCTTTCATTGTTTCTTTGAGATCATCGGTTATTCCCTCAGTCGCCTTTTTGAATTCACTAAAGCCTTTGCCCAAAGTTTTAGCCAGATCCGGCAATTTTTTAGGGCCAACAATCAGCAAAGCGATTATCGCAATAATTATAAGCTCCTGCATCCCTATACCGAACATTGACAACTTATCCCCTGTTTTCTTAACTAGAGTATACTTATATTGATTGCCGTTTTTGTCAACATTTTTTGTAACTAAGGCCTCTAGAATTATACTGAATTTGTTTTGAAAAATCTTTAATCATGATTTTTTTTATTTCAAAAAACAGGGAAATATTTTGCTCTTTGACGCTATTTGTGATACACAATTTCAGCTTTAAAATTTATTTTTTACAAAGAGGGTTCTCTTGTCCAGAAAAACAGGCATTGTCAAAGATGCGAGGTACTTACAGCATTCAATGGGATTTGCTCACCCGGAAAGTCCGGAAAGGTTGACGGCAATTTATCAAATGCTGGATAATCCGCAGATGTCCTGGAAATTCACGACGATAGAGCCGCGTGAAGCAACGCATCAGGAAATCGAAACTATTCATGCGCCATCCTATGTGGAATTTATTGCCAGCACAGCGGGCAAGCGCAGCGTTTATCTGGATCCAGATACTTCCACCTGTGCCGAAAGTTATGCAACCGCTAAACTCGCCGTCGGTGGTCTCTGCAACGCCATAGACAGTGTTATGGAAGGCAAGGTGAATAATGCCTTCGCTTTCGTGCGCCCACCGGGACATCACGCCGAAAAAGATAGTGCCGCCGGCTTTTGTATTTTCAACAATATTGCCATCGGGGCCATGCACGCAATTTGCAAATACAATTTAAAAAGAATCCTTATCGCTGATTGGGATTTACATCACGGCAACGGTACCCAGCATAGTTTTTACGGCGACCAGCGCGTCTTGTATTTTTCCACGCATCAGTATCCCTATTATCCCGGAACAGGAAGTTTGCAGGAAACAGGACGGGGAGTTGGTGAATATTACACTGTCAACGTTCCTTTAAGCATTGGTGCAGGAGACGCTTCTTTCGTCAAAATATTCCGCAAAATCCTTCAGCCTGTGGCAATGCAATACAAACCGGACTTGATTTTATTATCCGCCGGCTTTGATACTTATTTTCAGGATCCTCTGGGTGGAATGCGCGTAACACCCGAAGGCTTTGCCGCCATGACGCGCATATTGTTGAACATTGCCGATGCCTGCTGCCAGGGACGTTTCGTGGTTACGCTGGAAGGCGGTTATCATCTTGACGGATTAAAAAAATCCATAAAGGCTGTTCTGGAAGAAATGCTTGATGAGACAAATTTTTCTGAAGAGCGGTTCTCTTCGCTGGAAAAAGATGATAATGAAGAGGTAAATCAAATAATTAATAAAATTATCTCCAGAGTAGGTCCTTACTGGAAAAGTGTTATAAGAGGAGAATAAGTTTTGAAAATAAGTCCTCAGGAAGTTGAATATGTGGCGCATCTGGCGCGTCTGGAAATAACCGATAAAGAAAAAGAGAAATTTACCGCCCAGCTCAACGATATTCTCCTCTATATTGATAAGTTAAACGAGTTAGAAACAAAAGGTGTGGAACCGATGAGTCACGCCATTGCTGTGACCAACGCTTTTCGTGAAGATAAAGTAATGGATTCCATCGGCACAAAACAAACTCTCACCAATGCGCCGGACGCGCGTGGCGAGTTCTTCCGCGTGCCGAAAGTCATAGATTAACGGTGCCTTAATTTGTCATTGCCACGTCTCGACGCGTCGGGACGTGGCAATCTCTATAATGCACTATAAAGCACACTAGATGAGATATTGAGTGCAATAAAAATATCTTACATATCTTCCGCTGGCGGAGGTGTCCGCGACAGCGGACGGAGGTGGATGTAAGAATTCAAACCGGTATTTCGTATAAAAATATTACATTGAAAATTAATGCATCTACCTCCTTAATCCCCCGCCAACGGGGGACATGATGCAAAGGAGATTATGGGGTTAGATCAGTTAACCATTAATGAATTGCAGGAGAAGCTAAAAAACGGTGAAGTTTCCGCAACACAGATAACGCAGTCCGTTTTTTCCAGAATAGATGCCGTTGAAGATAAAGTGCATTCCTACATTCTGCTAATGAAAGAAGAAGCCCTTGCTGCCGCCGCCCAAGCTGACAAAAATATCAAAAAAGGCGATATTAAATCTTTGACGGGAATTCCCATCGCCTTAAAAGATATTGTCTGCACCAAAGGCATTACCACAACCTGCGGCTCCCATATACTGCATAACTTTATCCCACCCTACAACGCCACCGTTGTGGAAAAACTATCGCAGGCCGGAGCAATCTTCGTCGGCAAGGCGAACATGGATGAATTTGCTATGGGCTCATCAACGGAGACATCTTATTTTGGCCCTACGCGCAATCCCTGGGATTTGAAAAGAATCCCCGGCGGGTCCAGCGGAGGCTCTGCTACAGCCGTTGCCGCCGATGAATGCATTGCTTCCATCGGTTCCGACACGGGCGGGTCCATCCGTCAGCCCGCGGCGCTTTGCGGTGTTGTTGGTATGAAGCCGACCTACGGACGCGTGTCACGCTTTGGTCTGATCGCGTTCGCCTCATCGCTGGATCAAATCGGACCTTTTACCAAGGACGTTCAAGATTGCGCCATCATGATGAACGTGCTGGCCGGTTATGATCCCAAAGAATCAACGTCCGTTAATGCGGAAGTTCCCGATTACCGCCAGTTTATCGGACGGGATATCAAGGGCTGGAAAGTAGGCATCCCGAAGGAATACTTTATTGAAGGCATTGATGCGGAAGTCAATGCCGCCGCCAAAAAGGCCATCAAGGTCATCGAACAAAGCGGCGGTCAGTGCATGGATATAAATCTTCCGCATACACAATACTGCGTGGCTGTTTATTATATTATCGCTCCGGCGGAAGCCAGTTCCAATCTGGCGCGCTACGACGGCGTCAAATACGGATTCCGCTCGGCTGAAGTCCGCGATCTTCTGGAAATGTACAAAACAACCAGACAGCAGGGATTCGGCGCGGAGGTCAAACGCAGAATCATGATCGGCACCTATGCGTTGTCCGCAGGCTATTACGACGCCTACTATAAAAAAGCCTCGCAGGTACGGGCATTAATCAAAAAAGACTTCGAAGAGGCTTTTAAAATTTGTGATGTAATCCTGACGCCAACCACGCCAACTCCGGCTTTCAAAATCGGCGAGAAAACAAACAACCCGCTGCAAATGTACCTTTCCGATATTTTCACCATCTCGGCAAATCTGGCGGGAATACCGGGAATCTCCGTTCCCTGCGGATTTACGAAAAGAGGCTTGCCGATTGGGGTACAGTTTCTAGCTGGCCATTTTGAAGAAGGCAAACTGATTCAAGTAGCCTCTGCTTATGAGAAAAATGCCAAAATTGAAAAGAGGAGACCAGCACTGTAATGGATTTTGAAGCAGTTATCGGGCTGGAAGTACACGCCCAAATGTTAACGGACACAAAAATATTCTGCAACTGCTCGACCAAGTTCGGCGCAGCACCCAATAGCCATACCTGTCCCGTTTGTCTGGGCATGCCGGGAGTTCTGCCGGTGCTGAATAAGAAAGTAGTCGAATACGCCATGAAGATGGCACTGGCAATAAACTGCACCATCAACAAATCCTGCGAGTTTGCCCGGAAGAATTATTTTTACCCCGATCTGCCCAAGGGTTACCAGATATCCCAATACGCCCAGCCGCTGGCCGAGCACGGCTATGTCCTTCTGGATACAAACGGTGAACAGAAAAAAATCGGCATCATCCGGATTCACATGGAAGAAGATGCCGGCAAGCTTCTGCATGATGAGCACAACCCCGTCAGTTACGTTGATTTGAACCGCACGGGCGTTCCACTGATTGAAATCGTCAGCGAACCAGATATGCGCTCCCCTGAAGAGGCGGCCGATTATCTAAAACGCCTGCATGAAATTCTGGTTTATCTGGAAATCTGCGACGGCAACATGGAGGAAGGATCTTTTCGTTGTGACGCCAATGTTTCCATTCGTCCGAAGGGTCAGAAGGAATTCGGCACGAGAACGGAACTGAAGAACATGAACTCCTTCCGCAATGTGCAGCGTGCGCTGGAGTACGAAATCAAACGCCAGCAATACCTAGTCGAAAACGGCGGCACAGTCGTTCAGGAAACACGTCTTTGGGATGATGCTCGGGGCGCCACCAATTCCATGCGCAGCAAGGAAGAAGCACACGATTACCGATACTTCCCCGATCCTGATCTGGTTCCTGTGATGGTCGATGAGGTATGGGTAAAAAAAATCAAAGAGGAGCTTCCCGAATTGCCGATGGCCAAGCGCGAAAGATTCATCAAAGACTATCAGATTCCCGCTTATGACGCCGGCGTATTGACGGCTGACAAAGGACTGGCCAACTATTATGAAGAAGTCGTAAAACTTTGCGCCAAACCCAAAATAGCCAGCAACTGGATTATGGGCGACGTGATGAAATTTCTTAATGAAGACAAGCTGGATATTCGCCGGTGTCCAATTACCGCCAAATCTCTGGCCGATATGATCAAACTCATCGAAGAAAGCGCCATCAGCGGCAAAATGGCCAAGGAAGTAGTTGCGGACATGTATAAGTCCGGAAAATCGCCGCAGGATATTATCAAGGAAAAGGGCATGGTGCAGATTACCGATGAAGGTGAACTGGTCAAAGCAATCAAATCAATTATCGAAGCTAATCCGAATCAGCTTGCCCATTACCGCGGTGGCAAGGAAAAGCTCTTCGGTTTTTTTGTAGGTCAGGTTATGAAAGCGACTCAGGGGAAAGCCAATCCGCAACTGGTCAATGAACTTCTCAAAAAGATGCTTGCCAGACAATGATTAAGTCAATTTTTTGGAAAAACAATAATGAAGCTGTTTCTTTTTGATTTTGACGGAGTACTTGCCGATTCCCTGGATGTATACGAAAAGACTGTCAGAGACTGCCTCAAAGACATCAAACAGCCTTTAATACACAGCCGAGAAGAATTCTTGGAACTGTTCGACGACAACTTTTATGAGTCGTTGGAAAAGAAGGGCGTTAATCTGGAAGTGTTTATGAAAGCCGCCGAGGATATTCTCGCGCAGGTAAGAATCAAGGATATGAAGACCTTTCCGGATGTCGAACCGGTTATAAAAAAACTACACGACGAACATCTTCTAATTGTTATCTCTTCCAACGATTACCAATCCATTAAAGAAGCCTTGGATTATTTCAATTACAATGATTATTTCCGCGACATTCTGGGCTCCGATTTCATGTTCAGTAAAAAGGAAAAAATCCTCCACGCCGCGAAGAAATATAATATCGCGCTGAAAGACATTTATTACGTGGGAGACACAACGGGTGACATCAAAGAAGGAAAGCAGGCCGGAGTAAAAACGGTGGGAATTACCTGGGGCTGGCACAGCAAAGAAAAAATGGCCGCTGCAAAACCGGATTACCTTTTTGATAATCCACAGGAATTGTTACTGTTAAGATAAAAAAATTAATCTTAAAATCACTTTGAACTTTGAACGGCTTTCAGGTGCGTTTCCAGTATACGGTTTTCGTCAAAATCTTTCAGTTTAAGATATTCAGGGGTTGTTCCTTTAAAGGCGCATTTGGGGGCGAGTCCTATCAATTCGGATTCCAGAATCTGCGCGCCGCCTTCAGACGCCAGAGTTCTCACCCTGTCAAAAACTATTTTCAACGGCGTTTCTCTACAATTGGTCAGATTAATTGATACCTGCGCCACCCTTCGTTCTTTCAATATTACACCAATGGCGCGCACATTTTTCAAGCCGCCGCCCTTTTCTCTTATTCGTGAAGCTATATGACGTACCAGAAGCAAATCATCACACGCCAGATTAATATTATAAGCAACCAGCAAATCTCTGGCGCCAACAGCTGCCGCTCCGGCCCGTTCATTGAATTCTCCTTCTCCCACATCAGGATATCCTTCCGCACACGCCATTTTATCCGCCAATCTCTCATATCCTCCGCGACGAACATCAGGAAGCTCAATACATTGGCCATTTTGCGCCGCAAAACCATAGAAATACACAGGCACACCGAAGCGCTCATATAATTGTCTTCCGAAAGCATGGGCTAAATCGACAGCATCCTTCATCTTGGCCTTGCCCAAGGGAATAAAAGGTACGACATCAACAGCACCCAGACGCGGATGCACGCCTTGCTGTTGACGCATATCAATCAATTTAAGAGCTTTATCGCAAGAAGCGAGCGCCGCTTTCAGCACATCCTGAGGTTGACCCATAAAAGTAAAAACACTTCTGTTATGATCCGAGTCACCGCTGTAATCGGCCAGCCGCACATCAGGAAATGATTTAAGAACACGGGCAATTGCCTTGATTTTTCTTAAGTCACGTCCCTCGCTGAAATTCGGCACGCATTCGATAATTTTCATTGTTGAAACTCCAATTCTGAAAGCGAAGCACAGCGGAATTGGTAAGTTGAACAATCCCGCAAAGCGGAGGGTTTTATACTGCGCAGCTTGTTGCGGAATATATTTCCAAAATTAACTTTATACTCATACCCGTGATTTTCACACCTGATAAATTTTCATTTCCGGCAATTCAATGCAGGTAAGGCTTCCACCATAAACTGCGCCGGTATCTATGCCAATCTTATCCCTATCAATCAGGGGACTCATTAAAGGAGTATGGCCAAAAATAACTGTTTTGTCAAAGACATCCTCCGCTTCTATGAAATCATACCTTATCCATAACAGGTCATCCAATGTCTGTTTTTCCATTGACACTCTCGGTCTGAGGCCGGCGTGAACAAATATGTAATCCTCAGTTTCATAATACGGCAAAAGTGATTCATAAAATTGCCGATGAGCAGGGGGAATTTTACTTTTTCTTTTCTCTATATTATCCGAAGGCAAAATATCATAGGACCGAAGCGTGTTTTCGCCGCCATTTCTCAGATAAATATCTTCATCCACGCCTTCCAGGAAACGCAAAAGCATTTGCTCATGATTTCCCAGCAGACACACTATATTTTTATGACTGCGCTTCAAGTGAAGAACATAATCGACAATTTCCTTTCCTAATTCACCGCGATCAATATAATCGCCGATAAAGACCAGAGTATCCTTTTTATAATCAATATCAATTTTTGATATAAGCTCTTTAAGCTTTACCAAACAACCGTGAATATCTCCAATTGCAAAGATTTTACCCATAAATATTCTGCCAAAATTTCTTAAAAGTTTAATTCAGAAGCGCCCTGGTAAAATCAACGCTTTCAAAAACGCGCAAGTCATCCAGCCCTTCTCCGACTCCTATATACCGCACAGGAAGAGCAAGTTCGCTGGCAATTCTCACTACCACGCCACCTTTGGAGCTCCCATCCAGTTTGGTTAGAATGATGCCGGTCACTCCGATTTCCTCTTTAAAGGTCTTTGCCTGAAAAACCGCATTTTGGCCAACCGTTGCGTCAAGAATCAGCAATATTTCCGGCGACAATTCAGGCAACTCCTTATTGATTATTCTTTTTATTTTTTTCAGTTCCTCCATTAGATTTACCCGTGTATGCAGCCGACCAGCAGTATCTACGATAACAACGCCGGAAAATCCAGTTTTAATTTTTACCATAGCATCAAAAACTACCGCCGCGGGATCGGAGTTTGCCTTTTGCCTGACAACAGGCGCACCGACACGCGAACCCCACACTTCCAATTGTTCAATAGCTGCCGCCCGGAAAGTGTCAGCGGCAACAAGCATAACTTCGTAACCTTCGCTTTTGAGCATACTGGCCAATTTACCTATAGTGGTCGTTTTACCGCTGCCATTAACACCGATAGTCATAATAATAAATGGTTTCCCGCGCGGAATTTCCAAAGGCTTCTCCACCTTTTGCAGAATATCGGTCATCCGCTCCTGTAAAACCTTTTTTATTTCCTGAGCGTTTCGCAATTCATCACGGCCGATGCGCTGCTTGACATCATCAATTAAATCATAAGTAAATTGAGGACCCATATCCGCCGAGATAAGGAGCTCCTCCAGTTCATCAAAAAGCTCTTTATCCAGAACTCTTTTGCCAAAAACAAGATTATCAAGATTTTTTGTCAGGACAGCCCGGGTTTTGTTCAGACCTGTTTTTAATTTCTCAAAAAAACTCATTTCCCCACAGATACATCTTTCTTATACGATAGCTGATTAATCACGGGTACGGCTCTTAAAGTATTCCTTAGCAATTTGCAGAACATTTTACCCTCCGCTTCGTCCCGATAAAATCGGGATTCAACTTACCAATTCCAATGCGCCTGTAGTGACCCCATGGTGCCCTTTAGGGTATTTAGGTTATCCGCTTTGTCATAGTCCCTCGTCGCTTCGCTCCGGGGATAGTTTCCAATTCCGATAATCGGGATTGGATAATTCGGCTAACAAACTTTAATACGCTTCGCTTTTAAAGTTTGAATCTCATTACGTCCATCAAATTTCAGCGCGCCTACAGTGACCTTTAGGTTATACGCTTCTGAAACTTGGGACTCACTAAATTGGAGTTTCACAATATCTGCTTTTTTAAAAGAAGTAAAGAAGTTGATTAATTTAGACTGACGGATACCAGAGACGATATTCCTTGTTTTTGCATGGTTACGCCAAAGAGCGTATCGGCAACTTCCATTGTACTCTTATTATGAGTAATCATAACAACCTGGGATTTCATGGCAACATCTCTAATCAGACGACTGAATAAATTGGTATTGGCATCATCCAGGGCGGCATCAACTTCATCCAGAATCAGAAACGGTGACGGACGATATTTTAAAATAGCAAAAATAAGAGCGACAGCCACCAGAGATTTTTCGCCGCCGGAAAGTAAATTGACATTCTGCTTTCTCTTGCCGGGAACCTGAATATCAATATCCACTCCTGTTTCTAACAGATCGTTTTCATCAGTAAGCAGAAGTTCTCCTCGGCCTCCCGGAAAAATCTGAGCAAATACTTCCTTAAAACACGCATTAACAGATTCAAAGGTTTCGGCAAACCTTATGCGGAAGATTTTATTAATCCGCATTATTGTTCTTTGCAGAACATTTATGGAAGAATTCAAATCTGCTATCTGCGTTGAAAGGAAGTTATAACGCTTGTCCAATTCCTCATATTCATTGAGAGCGAGAAGATTTACTTCGCCGAAGGTTTCCAACATTTGTTTGTTTTTTTCCATTGAGGCAGTAAGCTCGGCAATTTTTTCCTCCGCAACTTTTTCAAACCCTGACGCCATATTTTCCAAATCAACGTCATGTTTTTCAGCGGTCCCTCTTCTCTGATTTTCTTTGTTTAAGACCACTTCCCTGCACTGCATTTCTATTTCATTCATCTGTTGACGCAAATCATCAATTTTCTTTTTAATTTCCTTGATTTCATTTTCCTTTATTTTTAATTGTGCATCTTCGCGATTTTGATTGGCTTTCTTCTCCGCTAGAAGCGTTTCCTGCACCGAAAAACTGCTGTACAATTCTTTAAGCAAAGCCTGCTCGTTTTCGATTGTCCGAGTCAATTCGGCAATCTGTTTTTCGCCAAAGACAATTTCTTCTTCCTTCGCTTTATTTTCAGTCTCTACGGCGGTTATATTATCCTGCAGTCTTGATATTGTCCGCAAATCGGCGTCCTTTTTTTCTTCCAGAGAAGCCACCTCTATTTTTTTGTCGGTTAAATAACGTTCCTTCCCGTCAATTTCCAACCGAGACTGTTCTTTCCTGCTGTTCAGTGAATGAATAATTTCATTGATTTTCTTTTCTTCCTCTTCTTTTTGTAAAATATCAGCATTGAATTTCTGGAGTCTTTCTTCGGCTTCAGATTTTTCCGTGTTGAGGTTTTTTCTGTTGAATTCCAGAACGGCAATACTCTGTTTCAATCTGTTTGTATCGTACTCAAACCGTTCACAATCTTTTTTCCTGCCGTTAATTTCAATCTCCAGTGAATGAATATCCTTTCTTACCTGAGCTATTTCTTCTTCCCATCGGGAAATATCGGAGATGAGATTATTTTTCTGATTCATTCTAACTTCCAGGTCAGCAGACAACCTTAAAACCTCTGTTTCCAGTTCACCGATTTCTCTCTTTGTTGCGAGAAGGCTTTTTTCCACAGCCGAACCGCTGCCGCCGGTTAATATACCCTGCTGATTTATAATATCCCCCTCCGGCGTTACAAAAGTTCCCTTAAAACCATTTTCCTTCCAAAGAGAAATGCCTTCCTCCATAGTCGGTACCAGCAAAACATCTCCCATCAGACAATCGGCAATATCTTTAAAATCATCATTGACTTTAACCTTCTCCAGAAGAGGTTCCGCTACGTTGAGTTGCTGGCTACAATAAATTTTCACATTATGGTTTCTCAAATCCGCCGAAACAAAACTCCCCCGTCCCAGCTGACATTTTTTCAAATAATCAATCGCCTTCACGCCGTCTTCCTGGCTTTTTACCACGACATACTGAAGTTTTTCTCCCAAAACGGCTTCCACGGCAGCCTCATATTCGCGCGGGACACTGATATGATCGGCAATTACTCCGTAAAATTTATCACTGTATTCTTTATGTTCAATGATTGTTTTGACGCCCTCGTTGCCCCACTTAGATGCTTCCTGAAACTCTTTTAGCGAAATTATCCGGGAAGATTTCATATCCACTTCTTCCTTTATTTTCGCGATACTCTCTTCGTTCAGCTGTAAATCCGATTTAGAATTATCCAGCGCAGCTGAGGTTTCCGCCACTTTTGCTTCCAGTTTTGCAACTTCAGCCTCATCTCTCTTTAATTCTTCGTTGACCGATTCCAGTTTGCCTGCAAGATCCGCCATCATTTTTTTATTTTCATCAAGCTCGTGCGTTTCTCTTTCCTCGCGCTTTTTTAAATCTTCAATGTTTTTGTTCAGACTATAAATCATATTGCGGAGTTTGGCTTTTTCCGTAACGATTTCAATGAATAAACTCTTTTTCTCCTCCAGTTGACTGTCTAATTCTTTATCGGCAATGATGAGCTCCTGAATTTTCTGTTGCATTTCTTCATTTTCCGATTTCAGAGCGGCGATTCTGTTTTCCGCTTCAACAGAGCTTTTTTGCAGGTCTTCAATTTCAGAAATTAAATCGGCTTTTTTCGTCTGCAATATCTGAATCTCTGTCAGATTTTTCTGATTATGTTCGGAAGCGTCTGTTATCTGATGATGGGCGAATTCAATACTTTTTTCTTTTATGCCGATGGTGTTTTTAATTTCGTAGAGATCCTGCTGAATTTTGTTCGTAAACTCTTCATTTTCCAGAAGTCTCAATTTCATATCATCCAGAGCCGATTCCTTGGCTTGAATACTTGTGTTTATAAGAGCATACTGATTTTGCAAATCTGCTCGCTCGGCCTGCAGAGAAGATTCCTTTTCAGAAAATTCAACATAGTTTTGCAGTGCAACCGTTAATTCCGCTTCCTTGATTTCCTGTTTAATATTTTTGTACTGTTCAGCTCTTTTGGCCTGGCGAGAAATTGTATTAAGCTGTGTTTTTACTTCCTTGATAATGTCGTTGAGCCGAAGCATATTCTGTTTAGTTGCTTCCATTTTGCGGATGGCCGCTTCCTTGCGGCTTTTGTATTTGGAAACACCAGCGGCATCTTCTATGAACAATCTTCTGTCTTCGGGCTTGGCTTCGACTAGAGTTGATACATTTCCCTGCTCAACCACAGAATAAGTTCTGGCACCGACACCGGTACCCATAAAGAATTCCTTAACATCAAGAAGACGACAGGGAACCTGATTGATGTAGTACTCGCTCTCGCCGTCGAGAACAACTTTGCGGGAAATGGATACTTCATTCATTTCAGAATACGCACCGGGAAAACTGTTACCATTGGCAACCAAGGTCATCGTAATTTCCGCCATGCTTACCGGAGCGGAATCCTGACTACCATTGAAGATGACGTCGTCCATCTTTTTTCCACGGAGAGTCTTAATTCTTTGCTCGCCCATTACCCATCGGAGAGCGTCAACTATGTTAGATTTTCCACAACCATTAGGACCGACAATTCCCGTAATCCCGTTGGAAAAATCAAGGATAACCCTATCGCGGAAAGACTTAAAACCGGATATTTCCAATCTCTTTAAATTCATAAAAATATCCTTAACTGAACTGTTTAAATTTTAGGAATGCTAGCAAAAGATTAACGCTTTGTAAAGAAAAAATACAACAAAATGTGGTTTTGCCGTGATTATACCACAATATGTAGTGTTTTGATTTTTTTTAGCTTTTTGGCCATCCCCCTTAATTCCACTATAATTTTTTAAAAAAATCGCAAAAAAATAATAAAAAAAGGCAGGGTAACCATAACCCTGCCTTGAAGAAATAATGTAAGATTTTCTATATTGAGATATTAATATTTACCCGCGATATAGTCACTTAATTGGTCAATAAGTATATCTTTTTCTGAAATCACTGATTTTACTGTGTCCCCTATGGAAACCAAACCGATAAATTTAGCTCCGTCAAAAACCGGTACATGTCTTATATGCTTACCAGTCATCAGTACCATGCAATCTTCCACTGGAATACCGGGCTTTACCGTAAACATTTTACTGAAGGGCGTCATAATATCTTTCACTAGGGTTTTAAGGGAAGTTTTACCTTTCAGAGCAATTTTTCTCGCATAATCGCGTTCAGTAATTATGCCGGCAATATTACGTTTTTTATCAACGACCATTAATGCTCCTATTCTCTTTTCTGCCATAAGCTTAAGGGCTTCATAAACCGTAGCGTCAGGAAGAATTGTCCACATTTGCTTTGATTTGCCCTTTAAAATATCTCCTACTGTCTGCATAATTCAATAACCTCCTCTTTCCTTTATTGTGGTTATCTTCTAAAAGAAAAATAAGAATATAGCAAGCTTTATGTAACGTCTTTATGTAACAAATGTAACAAAAGATTATTGATAAAATAACAGCTAAACCGCCATTTCCGGTTTGCCAACACAAAACACTATACCTTGTTTCCTGACGAAATGCTGCCAGCCTATAAAACCCGCCTCATCAGCCAAGTCCTGCAGTTCCTGAAGTTCAAACCAGTGAAACCCAGAGGAAGCGGCAATGCAATCTTGTATTTGTCTTTTCACAAATCCTCCACCATGGCAATAGGTTGCTGCGACAAATAAGCCGCCCGGTTTTAAAATATTATAAATCGCCATAAAGACCCGAGTAAGATTGGGAAAGAGGTGTAATGCGCCAGAACAATGAATACGGTCAAAGCTTGACTCAGCAAAAGGTAAGCGATTTACATCTCCCCGCATAAGCGTGATGTTTAATGCGTTCGTTTTTGCAATAGTTCTTAACCCCTGTTTAAGCATCGGCAAAGAAAGATCAAATCCGATGACGACTCCGGACTTGACGCCATCGGCAATCAACCGGGTAAAATTGCCCGGACCGCATCCCAGGTCAAGAACATCAAGTCCATAAGCAATATTTAATAATTTCTGCACAGTTTTTATCTCCCAGTCGAGATCAGAAAAAGGTTTAGTTACCATAGGACGCCAGATATGTTCATAAAATGTCACCAGCGGCCTGAATTCCATGGCCCATTGCGAAAGATTGCTGGAAATTGGAACAGTATCCGCAAAATCAATTATGCCGTCACAATAAGGATAAACGCTGCCACACACGCCACATTTAAGTGTCTCTGATGCCGCATCCTTATGATGTCTTCCCACCACTGATATTGCCGTGTTGGATAAGCGCGGCGAACCGCAGTTAAGACATATAAGTTTGCGCAGAACATTTGCATTCATAAAAGGGATCTTAATAAAGGAGGATAATCAAGTTCACCTACAATAAACTTTGACAACATCTAACAATATATAATTTTCCAATTCACAGGCTTTTTCTTACATCCTGAAAACCAAGTTCTTTTTTTTAGTGAACGATCCTCCGCCCGGCAAGCTGGGACGGAATTGTCAGACTAAATTATTGCCGGTAATCCGGCCAAAGGCGGCACAGGAAATATTAATTAATAATATGATAACTATATAAAAATGGTTTTTAGAAGCACACAAGTTAAATCCTGATCAAAAAACGTCAATAGTTTCTTCTTAAATAAACAGCCCCTCTAACTCTGTTCCGCATCGGGGACATTTATTTCCTTTCAAATTAAGAGCCGCGATTCTAAAGCCATAGCGTTCAATCAAAAGATTACCGCATTTAAAGCAATATGTGCTTTCGCCTTTATCTCCCGGAACATTACCACTATATACATATTTCAATCCAGCCTCTTTACCGATCTTTGCTGCCCTGTGCAATGAAGCAATCGGAGTTGAAGACAGATTCTGCATTTTGAATTGCGGATGAAAGCGACTGATATGCCAGGGGGTCTCTTTGCCCAATCCGGCAATAAATTGGGCGATATCTTTTAATTCCTCATCACTGTCATTCAACGTTGGAATGAGCAGCGTGGTTACCTCCACCCAGATGCCCACCTCTTTCATTTTTTTCAGACTATCCAAAACCGGATTGAGCCGTGCCCCACAGTATTTTTTGTAAAACTCGTCGCGAAATGATTTCAAATCCACATTGGCGGCAGATAAATAAGAAGATATCGTTTCAATTGTTTCAATAGTCATAAAACCGTTGGTTACAAAGACATTTTTTAAGCCGTTCTCTACGGCGATTTTGGCTGTATCGTAAGCCATTTCAAAAAAAATGGTCGGTTCTGTGTAGGTATAAGCGATCGTTTCCGCGCCGATTTTTTTCGCCCGGGCTATAATTTCCGCGGGAAGAAAATCTTCACCGGCTATCATGCGTGTTGTTCGAGGCATTTGAGAAATGTCGTGATTCTGGCAGAATGCGCAGCTAAAATTGCATCCCACCGCAGCGATGGAATAGGATTTTGAAGAAGGATAAACATGAAAAAAAGGTTTTTTTTCAATGGGATCGAGATTTCCGGCAATCAGCGTTCCATAAACAAGCGAATACAAACAGCCTTCTTTGTTTTCTCTAACTCCGCATATTCCTCTCTTTCCGGACTTAATCGTGCACCTGTGCGCACAAAGATTACAGCGCACTTGCCTTTCTTCAAGTTTTTCGTAAAGCATTGCTTCTTCAATCATTTATGCACCTGTCTCAACATATCCCGCACAGCCTCTGGTGCTGTTTTGCGGGCTTTAGCATTGAATTTGAATGAATTTACAATCGGGCTTTGTGCCGTTCGGTAAGTATATTTAACCGGAAAGATAAGGCCAACGAAAGCGCCAAATGGATTTCTTCTCATGGGAAACATTTCTTCCAACTTCTCAAAAAAATCGTAAACGACGCCGGGGAAATAAATAACACTGCCCCATTTGATTACCGTATCTCCGGCTATATCTTTAACCATTCTTCTAATTTTAGGATAACTGAAAAAACGCATTTCCCTGTAAAGGCTAAAGCCAAAATTTTCTTTTAGACTTTGTCTTGTTCCGGAAAATGAATAGTTATTTAAAAATCCGATAAAGACGCGACTGCGACAAACCCTGACTGCCTCTTTCACTACTTTGAGGGGATCATCAGCAATCTCCAGAAAATTAATGATGGTTACAATATCAAATTCGTCATCGGAGAAGGGAATATCCCCAGATTCCGCGAGAACAAATTCGGCATGGTCACCATATTCTTGTCTGGCAATTTCCAGTTTTTCTCTGAAAGAATCGATGCCCGTGAGAGAACACCCTTTCTCACTAAAAATTTGCAGGTTCCTGCCGGTACCGCAACCTATATCTAAAAGCCTTTCACCAGCCAAAGGAGTGACCAAATCCAGGATAAGTTCTTTTTGCCGAGCAAATATATAATCGCTTCGCGGTGTCTTTGACTTTTCACTGTTGGATGAAGTCATTTTTTTCCCGGAAAACATTTGATTTGTTCCTGCTTAAAGTTTCAATATGATTTGTTATCATGGGTATAAACCCCAAAGCAAGCTTTGGGGTATTATACCCTCCGCTGTGCGGGATTGTTCCCAATAGCTTTTCGCTATTGGATAATTCGGCTAAAAAACTTCAATGCGCTTTGCTTTTGAAGGTTAAGCCTCATTACGACTTACAAATTTCAATGCACCTATAGTGACCCCATGGTGCCCTTTAGGGTATTTAGGTTATTCGTTTTTGAAATTTGAGTCTCACAATAAATCTGTCGGCACTTCACAGTCTCACTAAAATCCGCTATTACAAGTGAGCTCTCACATGGGAGCGATTATACATTATTTTCCTAAAAATGTATCGTTTTGATTAATTTTCAACCACCAATTTCAGACATATTTCGTAAACATTTTTTTAAACTATTTTCCACGCAAACTTCATCATGTTTTTTTGGTTTTAACAGTACAGCTTCTCTGATCAGTTTTTCCAGTTCTTCATCACTGCAATTTCCACGTAAAGCATTCTTCAAATCTACTTCTGCTTCATTAAGCAGGCAAACCCTTAGTTTTCCATCAGAAGTAAGACGCAAACGATTACATGTATGACAGAAATGGTCACTCACCGGATTAATAAAACCAACTTCTCCGCGCCCACCCCTAATTTTAAAAATTCTTGCTGGACCGTCTGATCTGTTTTTCTTATTTTTTAACGGCTCCAACTCGAACTTTTGGCTGATTTTCTCAATTAATTGCGATGCCGGCATGTATTCCTCACCATAATTCATCTTTTGACCAGTCGGCATCAATTCAATAAAACGTATCTGAAAAGGTTTTTCAGCCGCTAATCGGGCAAAATCCAAAGCTTCATCATCATTAAATCCCTTGATAGCCACCGTATTTATTTTTATCGGAAAAAAACCCACTTCTTCGGCTCGGGCAATTCCGCACAAGACAGCATCCAGATTTCCACCTCTAGTAATTTTAAAATATTTATCCCTATTGAGCGAATCAAGACTGACATTGATGCGGCTGATACCGGCATCAAAAATTTTCCGGACGAATTCTTCCAGAAAAATCCCGTTTGTAGTCAGGCTGATGTCTTTCAAACCTTCCACCCTTTTTAGCGCAGCGAGAAATTCTATACATCCCCTGCGTACAAGAGGTTCTCCCCCTGTTACCCGCACCTTGATTAACCCCATTTTCACAGCAATAGAAACAACGCGAATTATTTCCTCATAACGTAGAATATCTTCATGACCTTGTAAGGATATTCCCTCTTTAGGACGGCAATAAACGCAATGCAGATTACATCTGTCAGTTATGGAAACACGCAGATAATTTATTTCCCTGCTGTACGTATCAAGCATGTTTTTCAAAAACCTTCTTTAATGCGTCTTAAATAGCACAATTGCGTGAATAGGGGCAATAAATGTTTCTTGACAGGGCAATTATTCTCTAATAAACAAAATCCATATTTATCTACCCATTGTATGAAATCACGTCAGGGAACAAATAATCCGGAGTTCTCATGGAAAAAGTACCTATTACAAAAGCAGGTTTTGAAAAATTAAAAAAGGATCTGGAAACGATAAAAAATGTATCCATCCCTGAAAACGTCCGCGATATTGAAGTAGCGCGCGGGCATGGCGATATTTCTGAAAACGCTGAATATTCCGCTGCCAAAGAAAGACAGTCTTTTCTTTACGGAAAGATGCAAGAACTGGAACATCAACTCGCCATGTCCGATATAATTAATCTAAAAGGATTGAACGCCGACAAAGTCGTATTTGGCTGTTACGTAAGTCTGGAAGATATAGACACTGGCGAAAAAATAAAGTATCAACTGCTCGGTCCTTATGAATCCGACATCAGTCAAAACAAAATTTCTGTAACATCTCCCATCGGTAAAGCTCTAATCGGTAAAAATGTCGGCAGCGAAGTCAAAGTGCAGACACCCGGCGGTATACGCAATCTTGAAATAATCGACATCACCATCGAGGGAGATTAGATTTCTATTTCTTTCTTCCTGAAAGAAACAAATCTTTGTCCTTGTAAAATATGCTTTCTTTCCATCAGTAATAAACGTATTTAATACTAACAATAAATATTAAAGTGGGACAAAAATAAATTACTAAAGTATTTATTTAAATCAGCTTTACAAAACAAATAACGTTATGTAATATAAAATTATTACAAAAAGTATCATTATTATAAATCAATCTAAATAATCAGAGGTTATAAAAATGAAACACTCACAAGAATCATTTCTGGAGTTAGTTCAAGAAGCATATGAAGGAAATCTTCAACTACCGGCTTTTCAAAGAAACTGGAAATGGGAACGCAGTAAAGTTATTTCACTATATGATTCGCTTCGGAAAAAATTCCCGATTGGTAGCTTCCTTTTTATTGAAGCAGATGCCAAACTTTCTTTATCGCCAAAAGCCTTTGAAGGTGCTGAAAATTCTATCAAGCCCCAAGACTGTTCAAGATTAACTTTGGATGGTCAACAACGTATTACTGCAGGAATTGCACTTACACACGGTCTTTCAGGTTCTTCAAGATATTTTCTAGATCTTAAGGCGATAAGGAAACTTGCTGAGAGTCAAAAGTTAGATTATCGCAATGACGAAAATGTTAGTAACTTTCTTCAAGATATTGATGATGGTGATGATTACATGATCGCAACAACCAGGCAAGGTGATTTAAAAACATTACTATTGGAAAATCATTTGCTTAGTTCAACATTCCTAATAAATGAAAGAGAGGTTCAAAAAGCACTTGAAGATTATGAGATTAAATTCCCCGAGTTTAAAGATTTTCTCAAATATCTTATTGTGCCTAACTTTACACTTGACAATGGCCTTGGCTGTCCTGTTATTTCATTAACAAAGGAAGAATCTCTTGCTGCAGTAACTAGAATTTTTGCCACGATAAACACTACAGGAAAAAGACTTACACCTATCGAAATTGTTAACGCAACTCTTTATGCTCACAACATTAATTTAAAACAGGAAGTTGAAACATACCAAAACGCATCTGATTATGTAAAAAACATGGATTCAAATGGGGAAATATTTCTTCAAACAATAGCCCTATTAGCAGATAAATCCCCTAAAAAATCTTTATTACCTAAGACTATTACACATGAACTATTTCGAAGTTCTTTTGGTGATTCCTTAAGTTTACTTGATAAAGTTGGTGAGTTTTTAACATTAGAATTAGGTGTAGGATTTAAAGATACCAATAAACTAATCCCCTATGATTCAATAATAGCACCTATGGCAAAAGTTTTTAAAATGAAAGATTTTTATAAAGATAAAATCAAATTAAGGCAAATTGAAGAAAAAATTAAAATATGGTTCATAGGTTCAGCTCTTTCCCAACGTTATTCAGAAGGCGCACACAGCAAACAAGAAAATGATGCCAAGGATATTATAAAATGGATAACAAATGATGGGGACGATTTTAAACCGGTTTGGTTAAAAAATACACAAATATCAAAAGATTTGAAAATTGCATCACTTAACGGAGCAATGGGTCGATTAATTAAATGCCTTATTAATCTTGAAAAACCTATTGATCCTATCGAAGGAATAAAAGTTGGCTACTATGATGATGTAGATGAGTATCCTCAAGATCATCATATATGGCCAAAAAAATTCTGCATAGATCATATTAAAGATTGGGACGAATCTCGAGATTCAACAGATTTTATATTAAATTTTATGCCGTTATCTGCAAAAACAAATAAAAAGTGGGATAAAATGGATCCAGCGAACCAACTTGCCGATATAAAAAGCAAAACACGTAACGATTCCAAAAGAAAAGAAATACTTGATAAATTATTCTTGGACGATAAATGTGTAGCTATATTAGAAAGACCAGCTAAAGAACGAGCTGATTATGAAGATTTCATTAGCGCTCGTTTTGATGTTGTTGTATCAAAGCTTTCAAAGTGGGGTTTCTCTGTAGGAGAAGAAAGAGTTGAAGATGATGTGAGTAACGATCAGTAACTATCGCTATAATTCTCTATGAAAATAATTAAAGACTCAGGATCAGAATCGAACATTTCAAACGCAAATCCTCAAAATATTTATTTGCTATAATTATTTCTTTGTAGGTGACTTCGACGCTTTAACGATGTGCTTCCTGTAGTCCACAGTTCCTAAATTTTCGATTTTATGCTAGATTATAACCAGTAATCATTAAAAATCCATCTTCATTAAACGTATTATAAGGTAAATTTGTGGTGTTTGTAATACTAACACTTATCCATGCAAACAATGTTATGCAACAATATAATTAGGAGGGAACATGTCTTTAAAAATACGAATTTTTTTTATTTTTGTAATCATACTAATCCCTCAATTATCTATGGCTAGCGCACCTGGGTCGACATATGTTTATGGGGTTACAATACATTTAATGAACGGTGAAAAATTGAATGGATATATTGAAACCGATTGGGGTGGCTTTAATGCTTGTAATGAAAACAAAGGCGATAAGGCGACTTGGGAGTCTTTTTTGGAAGGGCAGCGCCTAGAAGGAACAGATGACCACTCCGTCAGATTCATAAACAAATTAATACCCATCAAAATAAACAAGAGATTTAGTCCTTATGCTGCAAAGTCATCTGTTAAAAAAATAAAAGTAAAAGATATTAGGAGCATCGAAGGTGTTTGCAAAGACTGGGATGGATATACAACGATGATGGGAATTCAAATTATTTCTGACTATATGACAAAATACATGTCCAACCATAGCTTAGTAGCAGAGTACATATATGATGAAGCTGCTTTGCTGGAAGCAGGCAAAATGAAAGAAGATTGTGGTCTTTGCTCGTGTATCACTACATACTTAAGTTACAATTCAGATTATACCCGAGAAAGGCTTAAGAAACTAAGAAAAAAGATTGATAAAATGTCAGATATTGCATTGGATAAAGAAAATATAATAAAATTTACTGAATGTTCGGATTGAAATAATGAGACTGATATACTTTATTGGTTGGAGAGTTAAGCACAAGTCTTGATTAATCTACGACAAATAGGAGATATTAGCGATGAAATTAATCGTACCCAAAAATGTTATTGGCATATTAATCATCGTGCTGTTTGCAGCAGTTTTTTCTCCTTATGGTGGTTACTCGAAAGAAAAAAATATTGTAGACGAATTGATCCTTGACTTAAAAAGTTCTGATCCGGAGTTGCGAAGAAATGCTGCAGATGTCATGGGATATATGAAGGATCCTCGTGTTTGTGATTTGCTCATTGCCGCAATGAAGGATAAGGACCCAAAGGTTCGGGAAAGCGCTGCATCCGCTTTGGTGAAAAAAAATGATCCTCGCGTAGTTAAGCTCTTGATTGACGCTCTGAAAGATAAGGACTTTAACGTCCGATTTAATGCTATAACATCATTAGGAAAAGCAGGAGACGCTTCTGCCGTTGAACCTTTATTACTTATTGCCCAAGATGATAATAATGGTATGGTAATTCAAGCACAGGCCATATTTGCATTAGGAAAGATAAAAGATCCTCGTGCTGTCGAACCCCTTATTTCCTTATTAAACAGTAAAGACCCAGGTGTACGGGTTACTGCCGTAATTGTTCTGGGAGAAATAAAAGATCCTCGCGCTGTTGAGCCTCTCATTACCGCTCTGAAAGACAAAAATTTAGGGGGACGACAATGGTATGTTGAGGCGTTGGCAAAGATAAATGATCGTCCTACTATTGAGCCGTTCATTGTTGCGCTGAAAGATAACGATCGGTATGTGCGAGCAAAAGCTGCATCTGCGCTGGCACAAATATTTTTGCAAACAAAAGATCGCCGTATTGTTCAACCACTATTTAACGCTGCTCTGAAGGATGATGATTCAGACGTGAGAATGTCTGCCGAATGTGTATTGAAGAAAGCGGAAGACCCTCGTGTTAATGAAGCCTTAATTACCGCGCTGAAAGATAATGACTCGAAAGTGAGACAAAATGCTGCTCACGTTTTAGTGGGAATAAAAGATCCTCGTGCTGTTGCGCCCCTCATTTCTGCGCTGAAAGACACCAACCCTATGGTTCGACAATTCGCAGTAGCAGCACTGGCGTCTGCAAAAGATCCTCGTGTTGTACAACCTCTCATAAACGCATTGAAAGATAATGCCGCAAGAGTGCGAAGAAATGCTGCGGCTGCATTAGGATATTATATTAACGATCCCCGTATAGTTAAACCCTTAAACGACGCATTGAAGGACACTAATTCGGAAGTACGAGAAATGGCTGAAACTGTATTAAGAAAAATAAAAGATCCAAGTATAAAAGTATACTTTTCTCTGATCACGTCTTAAAGGATATCATTAGTATCGACAAATTAGAAAGCATAAGCCGCAAATATAGTGGAAGTTTTCAACCGCCACTATTCCGCACATTGAACCTTTCCAGTAATAATCCTCAAATCTAACGACTTTAAAAAACCGTGGATAAGTAGGTATATTCTTGACCTTTGTGTGTTAATTAAAAACACATTCTTTAATAGGGACACCTTGAGGCATTCCGGTCCCTTATTACTCCCTAACGGATGACAGTATTTTAAAATTAAGGGGGTTGGGTAAAAATTATTTGAGGGCGTTGATAATTTCTTCCTTCACCAACCCTCTGCTGTCTTTGGAAAATTCTTTTAGTTCGACTATCGCCTCTTCACCACCGATGCGTCCCAGAGCCCAAGCAATCATGCATCTGACGCGTTCATCATAATTCTCATTAAACGCCCGGATAAGTTCAGCGACATAAATAGGATTAAGGCTATTGCCCATCGCGCGGGTGGCATTCATTTTCCAGCGCCAAAGGTCATCAGCGGACATGTAAAACATGTGCGGCCAGATTTTTCCAGAAAGTATTGTTTATCCATGTGCAGCATGCTGGAGATCTCGAAATCGGCAGCTTTCGCGGCAACACGGGGATTTAGCGGCTTTACCATGGTCATCCATGGTGTATTGCGGGGACAGACATTCTGACAACGGTCGCATCCATAAACATACATGCCCATCGGCTCGCGAAGTTCCAGCGGGGTGAGTCCTCCGCCATAATACGTTAAAAAAGAAATACAGCGGCGCGGATCTATTTTCCCGTCTCCTTTGAGGGCACGGGTGGGACATGCGGCCACGCAGGCATTGCGGCACCAGTCAGGACAGCCATAAGAAACAGATGGTTCATCTGCCGCAAATTCATGATTAACAACAAGGGCAATGGGAAAAACAAACGAACTTTCTGCGGCGACACGCCGCGCGTAAAACAGGCAATTCTTGCCGAAAGTTCCCAATCCGGCACGGGCGGCAGATAAACGGTGCGGTAAATTAAACGGAACTTTGGAATCAACACCATTTTCCCGCAAAAACTTCCGCAGAGCCTTAATTTTAAGTGCCAGTTTGTCTTTGGTCACTCGGTCATCATCAAGATAGCAACGGCCGAAGTGGCGCTCCATCTGCAGAGGAAAAGATTCTTCAAAATAAGATTCCAGAACAACGATTATTGATTTGGCACCGGTTAAAATATTTTGTGGCTCAGTTCCTGACAGCAGGCCAAGTCCTATTGCCTCTGCCCAGCCATATTCTTCCTGACGCCCCATTAGGTATTCTTTTTGAGAAGCGAAAGGCTCAGCTCCGGTAAAACCAATATCAGCAAATTTGAGACGTTTTGCTTCCGTGATAATTTCTTTTTTTGTTAGCATAACTTCCTTTTCTTTTTTTCACTTTTTAGTTTCAGATATTTTTTATACCTGCCATGTTTTGTTGACTTTTAAATAAATCACCTTATCCCAATATAATAATCTTGACTGAGGAATTTTATATTAACATTATCCTGATTACAAGCAGATACATATCTGCAAAAGGTTGTGAAAAATCAATTTCAAAAATAATTGACAACAGCAGTTATTGTTTAGTAAATAAATTAAAGTGAAGTCTTTTACAAGAAACTTTAAAATCATTCTTATCTATGAATAATACAATATGAAATTCAAATATTCGCTAATTACATTTTTGATTGTCTTTATTTTTCTGGGCTGTGCGCCTGAGATGATAAAGGTCAAGAAAATTCCGGATTCAGTTATTAATGTTAGAATGAAGGAATTAAAACAGCGTTTGGCAAGTAATGGAGTCCCCGATAAATGGTTTGATGATCAGATTAATGATTTTTCTTTTCGCCTTCATTTCAACATAGGTCAATATTTTCAGAAATCAGCGGAAAAGCAGACAGATCTTGATAAAAAACATAATCTTGCATGGTACTTTGCCTTAGTGGGTGTTGATGCTAAAATCAAAAAAGGCAAGGCATTTGTCGAAGATTACACGGACGTTTTAAAACGTGCCGAGGCAAAGCATGGAATTCACAAAGAATTAATTGCCGCCATCATCGGCATAGAAACAAATTATGCTGACCGCCGCTATCGCGGGAAATTTTACGTTTTTAATTCTTTAGTATCACAATTCATTTTCACCAATCGGAAAAGTTTTTCTGTTCGCGAATTAACTTCTCTTTACAAATTTTCACGAAAGACTGATCAATCACCATGGCTCAAGGGTTCATACGCCGGCGCAATTGGCTGGGGACAATTTATTCCATCTTCTTTGCTTTCTTTCTTTGTTGACGAGAACGGAATCAATGATGATATCGATCCCTTTTCCATCGAAGATACAATTTTCAGCATAGAAAATTATCTTCATAAGAATGGATTATCAAAAAGTAATATCGGTAATCAGGGAGCCAGATACAGCGCTGTATATGCTTACAATCACAGTGACGCCTATGTTAAAGCTGTTCTTTATATTTATAAAGGATTGAGAAACTGATTCAAACAACAAAAGAATGTTTGAAAAAAAATAATTATTTTATTTATTTTAAAGTTTAAATGCCTGCCTAATAATTTGGATTTTGGAATTCATTCCTGTCTTTTCGATAAGCCAGATAGCTGTGCAGAAGCCAGCCTATAATAAATCCTATCAGCAAAGAGAAAAAAAGAAGTATCGCTCGCGACATCGAAAGTTCCCACAACAAAAATTTTACGGTAACCACATCAATATTCTGAGCTACAAAAATCAGAGCAAAAAAAATGAGAATCGCAATTATCCCCATCTTGAAATTCATCCTTTTGTCCTCCTATAATATTTTTGAAAGAACTATTTTTTTATTTTGATTATTTGCGCAGATTATATTTGATCATTTTTAACTGTAAACCCTTGCGACTGAGACCCATTTTTTTAGCTGCCCGAGTAATATTACCACCGGACTCTTCAAGACATTTGACAATCATCTGCTTCTCAACATTCTCTACTTGACCACGGACATACTCTTTGAACGGTTTTTTATCACTGTCCGCTAAAGTGTCGGTAACTTTATTTAAAGCTTCTTTGAATTCTGCAGGAATTTCACACGAAGTAATCAGATTATTTTTCGATAAAAGCATCATCCTCTCTATGAGATTTTCCAGTTCTCGGATATTGCCCGGCCATTCATAAAGCGGAAGCATTTCCTTTACTTCATTTTCCATACCAACGGAAAGTCCCAGTTTTTTATTAAACTTGTTCAGGAAGTAATCAATCAAAGGCAGAATGTCTTCTTTTCTTTTTCTTAACGGTGGAATATCGACAGGAAAAACATTAAGGCGATAGTATAAATCTTCGCGAAAATTTCCCACCTTCACCTGCTGCAAAAGATTCTGATTCGTGGCTGCAATAATGCGCACATCTACCTTGATAGTCCTTAAGCCGCCCACGCGCTCAAATTGCTGTTCCTGAATTACACGCAGAAGTTTTACCTGCATGTCTTGAGGAATTTCCGCCACCTCGTCGAGAAATAATGTTCCGGTGTGTGCCAGCTCGAATTTTCCCGGTTTGGTAACGATTGCTCCCGTGAAGGCACCTTTTTCATAACCAAAAAGCTCGCTTTCCATCAGTGTTGCGGCAATGGCGGCGCAATTTAGCTTGATAAGCGGATTATTCTTACGCGGGGAATTGTTATGAATCGCATCGGCCACCAGTTCCTTGCCGGTGCCGGTTTCCCCGGTAATCATTACTGTTGTTGTCGTGGGAGCCACTCTTTTAATGGCATCAAATATATCCAGAGTACTCTTGCTCGTACCGATAATGCCGGCGTGCTCTATTTCTTCCGGCGGCAGGAAAAATTCGTCTTTCTTCAGGTTGCTTGTTCTCATCGCCTTGAAAATCACGCTTTTGAATTCATCCTGATCGAAAGGTTTGGTGATATAGTCCAGGGCACCTTTTTTCATGGCTTCAACGGCAGTGGCGACAGTACCATGTGCAGTAATCATAATTACAGGTATTTCCGGATACTGAACAGAAACATGGTTTAGCAGTTCCATACCGTCAATGTCCGACATTTTCAGGTCGGTGACAACTACCGAGACTTTGCTAGATTTTAATATCTGCAAAGCTTCCCGCCCATTGGATGCGGAAGCGACATCAAAGCCTTCTTTCTTCAGCATGGCGGACAACACCAGCCGCATATCCGATTCGTCATCAACTATTAAAATTTTGTTCATGATTGGTAACTATTATGCTTTTGAATTTTAATCAAGCCTCAATGCCTCTCAATTCTGAACGGCTGTTCTAATCTTAATGATAAACACGGTGCCCTGGACAGGAACAGATTTCACGCTGATGCTGCCGCCGTGCTCCTTGATTATTTTTTGGCAAATGGCCAATCCCAGACCGACTCCCTTTTCCTTGGTTGTATAAAAAGGTTTAAAAATATTTTTTATCTCTTCCCTGCTTATCCCTTTGCCCGTATCACGGATTATCACGTTAATGTATCCATCATCACTGTCTTTCCCGCCTGCTGTGCAAAAGGCCAAAGTCCCGCCCTGAGGCATTGATTCAACTGCGTTGAGAGCTATGTTTAACAACACTTGTATAATCTGTTGTTCATCCACCTGTGCCTCGGGAAGATTTTCCTCCAGTTCTTGTACTACTGTAATTTTTTCCGCGAGTATATTCGCGGAAATGATGGAAATTGTCTTACGAATAATCGTGTTGATGTTTTGAGATTCTAGATTGAGTTCGTACGGGTGCGCATAATCAAGAAACCGGCTGACAACGGCATCGAGCCGGTTTGTTCCATCCACAATGACGTTCAGAAGTTCCTTTTGTTCATCCGTCACCGCCTCCGATTGTAGATACTGCGCAGCTCCCTTGATCGACCCCAACGGATTGCGGATTTCATGGGCAAATACCGGTGCCATTTCTTCCAGCATCACCGCCTTCTCCCTTTCCAGTTTTTCGTCAAATTCATAAAGTGAAGTAAAAACATCTTTGCTTTCGGGATAAAAGTTGCTGAAAATATTTTTCAGAACTATTTTCATCGGCGTCAGTGAGATGACAATTAAAAAAGAAGCCATCAGAACCCCGGCAAAAGAAGGTATGTTGCTGCTGAAAAACAACGCGGCGAAATAAAAAATAACCGCTCCGGCAACGCTGCAAATGAAAATAACCAGCGCCCGCGCAAGGAAATCATGCAACTCATTAATCTGCGGATAGGCGATAATCAGTAATATAAGATAAAGCAAAATGGACAGGACAATGCCGTTCATCACCGGCAGGTTCAATCCCCAGTAATTCAATAAGTCAATGTTGCTCAAAATCAAAGCCACAGGACAGGCATAAAGAAGATAACCCAAGCGTCTCTTTTCCATGCCCGGCAGCATCTTTTTTACATGCCACATCAGGGCAAAATAACACATAGTCAAAGCATAAATCATGTAAAGCAGTATAATCGGCCTGAAATATTTCATCTTAGACAACGGCGTAAAAAGAAAAAAAGATCCGCCCAGACTTATTAAAATAAAAACAGCTACCGCTCCGCCGGAGAGGTAGGATTTTTTTCTCGTCAACAAGCGGAAAAAATAAAGGGCGATCGGCGCGATAGCCAAAAGGCCTAAATATTCAATTTTAAATAAGAATTCGAAGGCAAATATATTGCGTAGAAAAATCGCCGCCTGGACAGCAAAGACAGCCGCACAGAGACCGGCGAAAGCTTCCTGCAATTTATCTCTCTTGCGGGTGATTACGAGTGAAGCGGGAATGATAAAACTTGTTGCCGCCAAGATAAATGTATCCATATTTTTCTTTGAAGAATAATTTTTACAGAAATTTTACACAAAAAATTACTTTTTTCAAAGCAATGCCACCAAAAATATAATTATTATTTCAATTATTTACTGAACTCCTAATTTGTTGAAACCGGTCAGTGATACCTTAAACAAAAACCTTGTGTCATCATCGGTCTCCGTATAATCGAAACCTATCCCCCAGCATTGTCTGTGATAAACAAGTCCCACCGAATTTTCTATTTTCCGGGAATTAAGTAAATTACGTTTCCAAACAAATGTGCTGTATATATTTCCAGTAATTGCCGCTTTTAGTCCCAAATTGATTTCTTCAATATAATCCTCAACATTACGGTATCCAATTGACAATGAATCGCCTCGCCAATCCCTGATATGCAAATCATAACTGTTTTGTTTCCAACCGTCATAAAAATTATATTTGTCCCGCATTCTCAAAGAAACATATTTATGAGGATTAAAATCAAATTCTATTCCTATATCGGAAAATGGCTTTCTCTCCGGATCATTTTTCTCCACATCTCTATGTGCTTCATGTATGTCATAGGCCTGAAATAATTTAAGCCGGAAAAATTCCAGATAGCTATACGTGCCGGCATCATCTTTAACTCTGACCGTAAAGGTATTGGTAAGCATCCACGCGACTGCGTTTTGTTCCATTAAAGCGTCGCCTGACAGAGCAGGGACAGGCTTTATAAACGGGGACGACACCGGCAAATAATAATCAGGCACACTATCCGATGACACATGAGGAACATAGGAATAAATTATTTCCGGTTTTATCTCATGCCTTAATTTTTCCCAACTATCCATATTCAAATCGAATATGCGGGAAAGCTGACTGCCTAGAGAAACTGATGCATTGTAAAGAGTTCTGTCACCTGTTTTGTCTTTATCTTTATTTTTGTTTCTTTTTCTGGAACCGGTTTCATTATCATCACCGTTCCAGAACGTCTCTTTGAAAGTAAATTGTGGAGTTATTTTAATATAATTGTAAATATTCAAAGGCATGGAAATAGACGGTGATAAATCAACAAAATGTCCCTTATCCCCTTCCTCCCGGTATAAATAATCGTATTCTCCCGTAAGTTCGTAATATAAAGGTGTATTCAAAAACGGCTGTTTAATTCCCGTCAAAAATATTTTGGGATATCTTTGCAAAATTTGATCATTATTGACTGCCGTAAAATCTTCCGTGTAGTTTACCAAGCCCGTTACATTATAATTTGACCAGCCTTTGTAAAGACGAGCGGTTGACTCAAGATAATGAAGAGACTTATCGCCTTTGAAGGAAATATTCTTAAAATCATTCTCCTCAGTCTTGGAGTAATTATCAAGATAATAATTATGAGATGAAAAGTCTCTGAAATACCACTTATCGGATACTTTTATGATATCTGTTCTTAAATAAAATTGCGAATCAAAATTTGTCTGATGATTAAGATAATATGACCAGCGCTTGTGTATTTCCTGCCAGTTGCGGCTTGTTGCCTTATCAGTTTTTTCTGTAACATGCTTTGTATCCTCTATAAAATCGCCATAAAAAGTTCCTACTGACTTATTACCAATGTAATATCTGAATTCTGCGCCTTCTTTAAATCCTCTTTTCTCTAGGTAACGCTGATAAAAAGTCGCGTCCATCTGATTTGAAATAGTCCAGAATAAAGGAAGCTCTATATCAAAGCCATCTTTATGTTTGGAGTAAGCCATATGGGGAAACAAAAGACCTGTCTGACGTTTCGTCTTCGCCGGAAAAATAATATATGGAGAATAGAGAAAAGGAACTCCTTTTATGCGAAAACAGGCATTTCTCATTGAACCATATCCCTCAATTGTCACCTTCATATCTCTCCCGGTTAGTTGCCAGTCAGGATTATCACCGTCGCATGTTGTGGCAGCAGGTTGCTCGATGAAATAAGTGTTTACCCCTGTCTTTTCAATTTTATTGCCTCTTACGTGAAAATTATTTCTTGCGTAAAAAGCGTTCGCTTTATAAGCTGTGCCGGTTTCATTTTCTATATTGTATAAAATTTTTTCGCCGCGCAGGTTATCTTCACCCATTTTTAAAAAGGCATTGCCCTGGGCCTTCGCTACATTGTTCTTTTTATCTAATTCCGCTTCATCAGCAAAAAGAGCCGCTCTGGTATAAAATATTTTTACCTTACCTTTAGCGTAATAAACATTCTGAACACTGTCGTACTCCAGGCTATCGGCTTCAATAATTACAGGATTGTTATTACCAGCATCGAATTTTTTTGAGATAGCTTTGTCACTGTTTTTATCGATTTCTTCAGTCTCCACGGCAAAGACCGCGGAAGCGAAAGATAAGATCATTACAGAAATCAGAAAATATATATTAAAAGCAAGATTTCTTTCTCTAAACAAATCCATAATTTTATTGTTCTTTGATTTTTTTATTTTTATGTCTATATCCTCAACAATTATTCTGTCTCACTTTTTTTGTTTTATTACTAGCATATAAGGCAAGTTTAGGAAATGGGATTGTTTTAAAATTCCATTGTTATGGACTGTTCAAAAATGCTCAGATGCAAGGCGCGCAAAAAACCGAAGCGCGAGGCGTATATAAATATACGTTGAGCGGTGCGCTTTGCAGCGCAACACAGCAGATGAGCGTTTTTCAACAGTTTCGAAATGCCTGTTTCACCTCACCGGCCAGATAAAAAGATCCTGTTGCACATATTAAGTCCTGCTTCCCTGCCATGATAATAACCCGCTCAATGGCTTGATTGACATTTTCAGTAACAATTGCCGAACGTCCCATTTTTTTTACATATTCCAGCAAATCCTTCGCCGGCATAGCCCGCTTTGATCTTACTTGCGTTAATATTATTTTTGAGGCCAAAGGAATTATTTTCTTCAGCATCCTCCTATAATCCTTGTCGGCAAGAACTCCAAATACAAGAATCAAACGATTAAAAGAAAAATCATTTTTTAAAGATCGGCACAAAGCATCAATACTGGCCTGATTATGAGCTCCGTCAAGAAGAAAGGACGGTCTGTCTTGCAGAATTTCCAGCCGCGCTTCCCATCTCGTGTTGTAGAGTCCTTTATAGATTGCGGCATCATTGACAGGAAAACCTTTTTTCGCGCAAAGTTCAACTGCCGCAACAGCCAGAGCGGCATTGAACAACTGATGTTTGCCTGTTAAAGGAATTATCAGATTTTTTATATCACGGTGAAGTCCTTGATAGGAGGACAAGCCGTCTTTTTGTTTTTTGATTTTTATATCGCGATTCAGACAGTAAAGTTTCGCTTTGCGGCACCGACAGATTTTTTCCAAAACCTCCAGAACATTTTTTTGTCCTGCGGCAGTTATGCAGATTCCATTTCGTTTGACGATTCCCGCTTTCTCGTAGGCAATTGATTCCAATGTATCGCCAAGGCAAGCCGTATGATCAAAAGAAATATTTGTAATGACCGAAACCAGCGGACGGCATACATTAGTTGCGTCTAGTCTGCCGCCTAAACCAACTTCCAAAACGGCAATATCAATTTTTTGATTCTTAAAATATAAAAAAGCAACTGCTGTTAGAAATTCAAAATAAGTAACCTGCTCCCGAATTTCATTTTTCACGTAAGCGATAGTCCTGTTAAATTCTCGCCGGGAAATTTTTTTCCCATTGATGGCGATTCTCTCCCTAACATCAACCAGATGAGGAGATGTGTAGAGCCCAACCTTGTATCCGGCACTATGCAATATGGAAGCGATCATCGCTGCTGTCGATCCCTTGCCGTTGGTTCCGGCAATTATTATCGTCTTAAATGACCTCTGCGGATTTCCCTGTCGCGATAAAAGCTCGGTAATTGATTTAAGACCAAAACGCATCTTATCAACATTCAAACTTTCCAGATATGCGGAAGGATTTAATTTATTTAATCTCATTTCTATGTTGTTGATATTTCGATATATTTATAAAATACTCCTGATGGGATGTAAATTAGCACACCTTATTCGGACAGGCAATAATTTATAAATTATACAAGGGAACGACTCTATTTTTTAAGACAATAGACTCTGCCAGGTATGACGTTCCAGAAAAGAACCGGCGACATTTTTCTCCATTTCTTCATATAGAGAAAAAGGCACAGAAAATGTCATGAAATTAGACTCTCCCAATTGCTTACGAACGTAAACACGGGCAGAAAGATCGGTAAGCCCGACAATTGCCCGGGGATTTTTCGATTTTGCTTCCCGATAGGGGAAGATACCGATTGTCTGACAACCGGCGGCAAAGGGAATAATTACATTTTCATTATCGCCGTGTCCGTAATTGGCCAGAACCACCAACGCAGAGAGCTGATCTGGATTAACAAAAAATATTATAGTTTGCGGTTTTTCTTTGGATGAATCAATATCAGAGAGCGGACGAAAAACAACATAATTCGAAGGTATCTCAACAAGAGGCATTGCCTTAATGAATTTTTTTACAAGCTCCGGGCTTTTGATGTAGCGCTCGCCGTGCAGAAAATTATCATAGCTTTCCTTGGTCATGAAAGGTTTTATCTTTTCGGCAACCTCTATTCCGCCTTTTCTTTCAGCATTTCCACTGGAAAGAAAATGACAAAAACCTTCTTCACCACCCGGAAAATTTTTATACTGGTTGCCAAAGCCCAATCCAACACCACCGCCGAAACAGCCAAATGTTTTCCTATCGGCAACCGCGGCTTTGCCCTTTGCCGCATGCACAATCAGCCACATCACACAGCCCCACTTGCCTTCGGCAAACTGCATGGAATCTGATGGTTTTTCATCTGACCACATCAGCGCCACCGGCTGATATTTAAGCTGCACAGCCTTGGCTATTTGACTATCCATGATTCACGACCCCTTTTAAAATTTTTCAGATTATACTTTTTGAACGGGGAAAAATAAAGAAACTTTTGTGCCTTTGCCAAGCTGGCTTTTAATTTCCATCCTGCCGCCGTGGGCAATCATAAGATGTTTGACGATGGATAATCCAAGACCCGTGCCGCCCAAATCACGCGAGCGGGATTTATCTGCTCTGTAAAAACGTTCTCCTAGACGTCCGACATCATCTTTACTGACACCAATGCCATTGTCAGTTACTGAAACAACCACAAAATCACTTGTTGGTTCAGCATTAATAGAAATCTGGCCTCCCTCATGTGTGAATTTAATAGCATTGTCTAAAATGTTGACAAATATCTGCGTGAACTTATCCCGATCTGCTCGGATTTGAAAGACATTATCCGGTAAGTCACAGATAATAGAGATTTTTTTAGAGTCAGCTTTCGCTTCAACCAGAGAAATTACATTTTTAACCGCCGCACTTAAAGAAACGTTTTCAAAATTAAGAATCATTTCCTTCATTTCAATATTAGAAATTGTCAACAAATCTTCGACAAGACGATTGAGTCTTTCGGCCTGTTTCAGAATTATATCTATGAATTTTTTCGTTTCCTCGACATTATTTATCACACCGGATTTAATTGTTTCCAGATAGCCGATAATTGCTGTCAAGGGAGTTTTTATTTCGTGCGTGACGTTAGCCACAAAATCCATCCTGATTTGCTCTAGTTTTTTAAGTCTCGTCACATCATGAAAGACTATCATCGTCTTTTGTTCATCAGGAGGACCGTGAACGAAAGAGATGCTGATACTCAGGATCACCGGTTCTATATCACCTAGAGTAATTTCCCGCGATATATTAACGCGTTTTTCTTTGAACTCTTGAAAAGCTTTTTGCAAATCGATATTGCGGAAAGCCTCCATAAGCGTTTTGCCGGTAACATCGTCGTAATGAACTGCCAGCATATTGCTTAAAACAGGACTGATAAATTCTATCAGGTCCTGTCCGTTAATAATCAAAATTCCTTCGTTCATGTTCGTGAAAGCCGTCATCAGCTTGCTTTTTTCTTCATTGACAACTCTGATTTTATCCCTTAATTCCTCGACAAGGTAGTTGATGTTATCTGCAAGCGTTCTTGTTTCATCAGAAGTACCAAGAATGATTGAACCAACTGGTTCTCCTCGTCTTAATTTTTCGGTAAATTGTTTCATCGTATTTATTGGCTCATATAAACGATATGAAAAAAATAACGCAATTACGAGTGCGATAATTGCCACAATAAATATTGTCATGAGGATATATTGATAGACTTTGTCGATAATGTTCTGTACATCGTGCAGCGGGCGCGCCAATCTGATATAATCTGTAATATTTTTGCCATCCCTGGCGACAACCGCTACATAAAGCATATCTATACCCAGAGAATTGCTGAACCGGACGGATTTACCCGATCCTTTGAGCCGTGCTTCCTGCACCTCCGGACGATTCAGATGATTTTCCAAAAGCCTGAAATCTTTCTCCGAATCAGCAAATACCTTGCCACGGGCATCAATCAGAGTGATTCTGGAATCGGATATCTTTGCAATTTGCTTGACTTGCTCTGAAGCTTTTCCCGGAGAAGTCATGTCTATAAGCTTCGCATAGGATAATAGTTCCGTTTCAATTTGCGAAGTAAGAACCTCTTTGATTTCACTACGCATGAACAGGTCTAAAAGAAAAAAAGATATGCATATTATGACCAGATAGCTGAAAAATATTTTGTAAAATAAGTTCCTTTTCATGCTGTTTACCTCTAGTTTATATCTTTTGAGAGATGACGCACACTTTCACCGGTTATCATATAAATTACCATATCAGCAATGCCTTGGGCGTGATCAGCCATGCGCTCCAGATTTTTTGATACGTGCATAATCAACAAAGCCCTGTGAATGGATTTGGTATCCTCCATCATGAAAGTTAAAAGTTCTCTGAATATTTGCTCATTCAGTTCATCAACTTCCTGTTCTATCTTTTTGACTTCGTCGGCAATTTTTAGATCCCTTTTAATCAGAGAATCCATTGATTTTGCAACCATATCTTCCACAATATAAGACATATGGGGCAAATCGATATAAGGTTTGAGTTTGGGTTCTTCATTGAGTTGAACGACCTTCTCTGCAATATTTACAGCCATGTCGCCGATTCTTTCCAGATGGCCGGTAATTTTTATGGCCGTGGTTATAAATCTTAAATCTATTGCTGTCGGCTGACGCAGAGCCAGAATTTTGATACATTTTTCTTCAATCTCTTTATCCATTTTATCAATTTCATAATCATTTTTTATAACATTATTTGCCAGTTTCGTATTTCTATCGGTTAGAGATTTCATAGCCAGATGAATGGCTTTTTCAGTAAGAGCACCAAGGTAAATCAGATTATTCTTTATTTCCTGCAGTTCCCTTTCATAATGTAAGCTTGTATGCTTTTTTTCCTTCATAAATTTTCTCCCCTTAAATATCAGCCAAATCTTCCAGTAATATAGTCTTCCGTCTGTTTTACATCGGGATTGGTAAATATTTTCTCTGTCCTGTTATATTCAATAAGGTTACCCAGATAAAAGAATGCAGTTTCATCGGAAATTCTGGCCGCCTGCTGCATGTTATGGGTAACAATGATTATAGTATAATCTTTTTTCAGCTCTTCAATCAACTCCTCAATTTTGGCTGTGGAAATGGGGTCCAGTGCCGATGTCGGTTCATCCATAAGTAAGACATCCGGCTTCATGGCCAGCGCGCGCGCGATGCAAAGCCGCTGCTGCTGACCTCCGGAGAGATTCATGGCGGACTTGTTTAAAATATCTTTGACTTCATCCCAGAGGACTGCCTGTCTCAGACTTTGTTCCACCAGCACGTTCATATCATCCACTGCGATACCGGTAAGTTTTGGACCATAAGAAATATTGTTATAAATGGTTTTCGGAAAGGGGTTGGGTTTTTGAAAAACCATGCCTATCTTGCGGCGAATTTCCACCGGATCAACATCAGAACTGTAAATATTTTTATTCTCGAAAAGAATTTCCCCTTCAACACATGTTCCGTCAATCAAATCATTCATGCGATTTAAAAGTCGCAACAGTGTGGACTTGCCACATCCCGAGGGGCCGATGAGCGCGGTAACTTTATTTTTGACAAACTGCATTGAAATATCGGTCAAGGCGCGGCATTCACCATAATAAAAATTTACCTTGTTCAATCTGATAATACTGGAATCCATTTTACCACCTTTTATTTTTCCTCATATAACCGCGGATAATAATCGCGATTAAATCAATGCCCAACACAACGGCCACCAGAACAAGAACAGTTCCATACTGGATGGGACGCGTTGCTTCGATATTTGTGCCCGCCGTAGCCAGCACGTAGATATGATAAGGCAATGCCATTACCTCGTCAAATATCGAAGAAGGAAGTTTCGCCGTGAAAAAGGCTGCAGCTGTAAACATGATGGGCGCCGTTTCTCCCGCGGCGCGGCCAATCCCCAGAATAGAACCGGTCAGAATTCCCGGGAGCGCGTTAGGCAAAACAATCCTGTAAATCGTCTGCCACTTGGAAACACCGAGAGAAAAAGAAGCTTCTCGGAAAGTCTGTGGAACAGATTTAAGAGCTTCTTCCGACGCACCAATAATCGTCGGCAGAATTAAAAATCCCAGTGTCAAAGAACCGGATAGGATACTTGATCCGAATTTTAAAAATATGACAAAAAAACCTAATCCAAAGAGGCCGAAGACAACGGATGGGACGCCCGCCAAACAATTGATACCAACTTTGATGAATCGTATAACTCGTCCCTCTTTCGCGTATTCCGTCAGATAAATTGCTGAAGCAATGCCCAACGGCAAACCAATGGCAATAGCACCAAGAGTCAAGTAAATCGTGCCAAGAATAGCCGGCATGATGCCACCTTTGGTCATGGAATCCGTCGGCGATTTGGTAATGAAATCCCAATTAATAACAGAAAAACCATTGAAGAAAATGAAAAGAATAATGCCACCCAGGGCTAATGTAATGATTAAAGCTGATACACGAACCAGCAAAAAGAAAATTTTTTGTTGGAAATATCGCCATTGCATGAAATTTTTTTTCAGTGAATTCATAAGCCAGCCTTTAAAGTGTTCCCGATCCTACCTGTTTAAATCTGTGAGAAAAGTAATCGGCTATCAAATTAAAAGCGAGAGTCAGAAAAAAAAGAACTATTCCGATGGCAAAAAGCGCCTGATAGTGAAGACTACGGAAGGGCGTTTCACCCATCTCAGCAACAATACTGGCAGGCATGGGACGGACAGAATCAAAAAGACTTTCCGGAATAGCCGCCGCGCCTCCGGCGACCATTAAAACAACCATTGTTTCGCCGATGGCCCTGGCCATACCCAGCATGACCGCTGTGGAAATCCCCGACAGCGCAGCGGGAAAAATCACTCTGGCTATTGTTTCAAATTTTGTAGCGCCCAAAGCGTAAGATGCTTCCTTGAACTCGCGCGGCACAGCGTAAAGGGCATCTTCAGAAATACTGGATATGGTGGGAATGGCCATCAATGCCAAAATCGTCGAAGCATTAACAATATTTAAACCGGTAGGCAGATCAAAAGTCTCCTGCATCCAAGGGGCAACGATGACCATGCCGAAGAAACCCAGAACCACGGACGGCAGACCCGCCAGCAGTTCGATAACCGACTTGAGAATAGTCTTGATTTTCTGCGGTGCGATTTCAGAAATATAAATAGCGGCCAGCACTCCGAGTGGAACCGCGATGAAAGTAGCCAGTAGCGTTACAATAAAAGATCCGACGATTAGAGGGAAAATGCCGAAAGACGGCGGATCATAAGTTGGGTACCAATCCATGCCAAACAGAAAATCTTTTATTGATATTTTTCCGAATAAAGGAATTCCTTCACGGAAAAGAGAAAAAACGATCAGACTCAAAACAAGGACCGACACCAGCGAAAAAACAAAAAAAATGTACTTGATGATAATTTCTTTAACTTGTCTGGTCATAACATCTCTTTAAAATTCTTGTGTAGCGCATAATTTGAAAATCTTATTTTGTCAAAGGAACAAAACCTTCTTTGGCAACAATTTTCTGCCCTTCTGTGGATTTAACAAATGCTAAATATTTGGCCACATCGCCGGTTGCATCACCTGCTGTGTACATGTAAAGTTCCCGCGACAGGGGATATTCCTTGGACATCGCTGTATCCAAGGTCGCTGTAATTCCGTTTACCTGTAACGGCTTGACATTATTATCGACGTATCCAATACCGACATAGGCAATGGCATATTTGTTTTTCGCAACGGCGGTTACCACGGCGCCGCTGGAAGCCAGCATTTGAGCTCTTGGCATTACTTTCGCTTTTTTCATGACGAAATGATCCCATGATTCAAATGTTCCAGAAGAAGAATCGCGGGAAATGACAACAATCTGTAAATCATCGCCGCCGACTTCCTTCCAGTTGGTAATTTTGCCCTGATAGATCTGGCTGAGTTGATCAATCGACAAATTTTTTACTTTATTTTGCGGATGAACGACAGGAATAATCGCATCATAAGCAACAACATGAGCAACCGGATTGATGTTCTTGGATTTAGCCAGTTCGATTTCCTTACTCTTGATTTCACGGGAAGAATTGCCAATATCCGTAGTCTTGTCAATCAGAGCCTTAATGCCTTCACCCGAGCCACCGCCGGAAAGCGAAATTTGTACGTCAGGATGCTTTTTCATAAAGGCTTCCAGTGTACCCTGAGCTATGGGCAAAACCGTGGTTGATCCTTTGATAACAATGGATGAACCGGCAAAAGTCACACCGATCATCAAAGCAAAAGCTACAATCACAAATACTGTTCTCTTCATAAAACTAAACATAAAAATTTCCTCCTGATTTTTATTTGGCTGTAATATATAAAAG
>JAFGLS010000017.1 GCA_016927935.1 Syntrophaceae bacterium | reverse complement strand
TCCAGGTAATTTTTACATCAAAGACAGGGAGAGCCGCTTTCTTATGATAAACAAGGCGCTAACCCAATTCATGGGGGCAAACAGCCCAGATGATATACTTGGACGTACGGATCATGATTTTTATTCCAAAATCGACGCAGACAGCTTTCGCCAGGACGAGTGCAGGGTAATCGAAGAAGAAAAGCCCATTTTGAATAAAGAAGAATACTTCACAAATTATAAGGGAAAAAAGGAGTGGATGCTTACCAGCAAACTGCCCCTGCGGAACATTGAAGAAGAGATTGTGGGAGTGGTCGGCATGGGAATAACTATTACTAAACGGAAACTCCTCGAAGAGCAGCTGCTGCATGCCCAGAAGATGGAAACAATCGGAACACTGGCAGGGGGACTTGCGCACGATTTGAACAACCTCCTGATGGGTATACAGGGACATGCCTCGTTGATAGGGGTTGATATCGATTCCAACCATCAGTTCTGGTCACACGTCAAGGGTATCGAAGAATATGTTAAGAGCGCCACTTCACTCACAAGTCAGCTACTGGGTTTCGCGCGCGGCGGCAAATACGAAGTTACTCCCACGGCCCTTAACGATTTGATCGAGCATACTGCTGAAATGTTTAGCCGTACGCACAAAGAAATCCGCTTCATGAAAACTTTTTATCCTGAACTGTGCGTCGTAGAGGCAGACAAGAGACAGATGGAACAGGTTCTACTCAATTTATTCATTAATGCCTGGCAGGCCATGCCCGAGGGCGGGGACCTGTATCTAAAGACAGAAAACACAATGCTAGACGAAATACAGGCTGACCTGCACACACTGCCCCCGGGCGCATACGCAAAGATTTCGATCACTGATACCGGGGTGGGTATAGATAAAGTCACGCAAAAACGCATTTTCGACCCCTTTTTTACGACAAAATCCCTTGGGATGGGTACAGGAATGGGGCTGGCTTCTGCTTACGGCATTATAAAAAACCACGGAGGAACTATAACTGTCTATAGTGAACCGAACCATGGAGCCACGTTCAATATCTACCTTCCTTCATCCGACAAGGCCGTTCAAAAGGAGGTTTTCGCTGAAAGTAAAACTGTACAGGGATCAGAAACCATCCTGCTGGTGGATGACGAAGATATCGTCATTACTGTGGGAAAGGCCATGCTGGAAAAATTGGGCTATTGCGTGATAAACGCCCAAAGCGGTGAGCAGGCCGTAAACATCGTATCTGAAACGGAAAACAAAATTGACCTGATGATTCTTGACCTGATTATGCCGGGTATGGACGGGAGCAAGACTTTCAATAAGATCCGGGAAATCCGGCCGGATTTACCAGTCATACTGTCCAGTGGATATTCAATAAACGGTCAGGCTACAGATATTCTGAAAAGAGGTGCCAACAGTTTCATTCAGAAACCGTTCGATCTGTCCAGGCTGTCGCAGGTGATTCGAAAGATTTTGGATACTCAATGACAATAAAACAACGGGGTCGGTTGCAGAACGTTAATTGAAATATCTATTACTCTTAGCACGAACATCCACCTTCTCTATGTTTTTAGAGGGAAATTATGGACAATATGAATCTGTCACGCAGAATATATGATGCTGAGATTTATAAAAACATACAGCCAGTTGCAGAGATACCTTGATTGTCACTTATAGCTGAAACAGGGGCGTGTGAAAATATTGATTCCAGGTTCCGCCCATGCAGTATGGGAGCTTCAAGTATCCGGGGAATGACCGGGCTCAAATCAGAGGTAGAGAATTAAAACATGACAATGGGAATTGATCCACAGTTTTTCCGTGGACGAACCTCGTTTCATGATTAAAAGAGATCTATTCGGAATGGAAACAGAACTAATAGAGGAATAAAAATGAATACCAAAACATCAAGAAAACGGAAGGTCCTGAAAGTGATTTTTATAGGATTTGGATCAGCTTTATTATTCTTAATAGCATTTTATCTTTTTCTAATCTCTAAATCGGGAGAAATTCATATGACTGAATACCATCCATTTAGAACAGCAGAAGCAAAGAAGCAATGCCTTGCTTTATTTGATGAGTTTGAAAAAACTTACTGGCCGATTGAGTCTGAATCGCGCTACATCGAAACCTCCTACGGCAAAACTTTTATACGCATAAGTGGCCCGGAGAATGCCCCTCCTCTTGTCCTCTTGCATGGGAAAAGCGGAAATTCATTAAACTGGAGTAAAAATATTGAGAAATATTCAAAAGGATTCAGGACATACGTGATTGATACCATAGATGATTACGGATTAAGCATTTATTCAATCCCCCCAAAAAGCGGCTATGACTATGCAAGATGGCTGGATGAGGTGTTTACCGGACTCGGTCTGGAAGACAATATAAATCTTATAGGCGTATCTTATGGCGGCTGGCTCGCCGGTCAATACGCTATAAATTTTCAAAACAGACTGAGGAAAATTGTATTAGTAGCTCCCGCCGGCACGATATTGTCCCTGAGACCCCAGTATTATATACGGTCGATACTTATGATACTGCCTTTTCGATTTTTTAAGGATAGCTTCTTTTCATGGTTGGATCCTACATTAGAAAATGCTTCCGAGTTCAAAGAGGGAATTGACCTAATAGAAATGAGCATGAAATGCTATAAACCGAAATATTCAATCGTAAACCCGACTGCCTTAAGTGACGAAAAATTAAAAAGCATTGAATGTTCCACTTTATTCCTGATTGGCGAAAATGAAATGATATATTCTCTGAAAAAAGCTATGGATCGACTTGAAAAAATAGCTCCACATATTAAAAAGGAAATCATTCCCGATGTGGGTCATGTGACTATATTACAATCGCTACTGGCAAACAAAAAGATAATCGAGTTTCTGGAATCCCATGAAATGTAAAATCGAGTAGTAAATATGAGCCTCATGATTTAATAAATGTAACTCAATTTATTTCATTTCAGCTTTTAACGCAGATGCTTACCGGCTGGGCGGCGTTTTATCGCCCAGTCGGGTAGAGCATTTTGTTAAAATTGCTTTTTGAAAACCTTATTAAATTCTTCTTCTTTCATCACTTGACATTTTCTACCATCCTCAAAACGAACAACATAAATATCCTCACTAGAATCAATTCCTTCCCAGCCACAATAATTTATTTCATTATATTTTTTTGATAAATCATAATTGATTTTAAAGGATGTATCGTTATTCACCATAACTAATTCATAAACGCTATATGGGTCATAAGAACTACAATAAATTTTGTTTAATCCATTTTCATCACATCCAAATCCTTGGCTATAGGATTTGCGCCCAATTATTTGAAAATTTGAATTGTCTTTTACATCCATAATTTCAGATAAAGAAAATTCTTCTTCATTAAATATTATTTCAGGAACACTATTAAGGTTATTTATGAAAATAACCATTAAACTTCCTGGAGAGCTGGCGTAGGGGTGTCCGGTCAAAAAAAGTAATGATTGTTTTATGGAGGGTTTTTCAATGGTTTTTAAAAAAATGTAGGGTGATTTTAAAAGGTTGTTATTTTTTACATATGGAATCATTTTTTCGCTGTGAGAAGTCAAATAGTCCTCATACTTAATCCACTCATAAATATGTCCCAGTTCAAATTCAGACTCTCCATTTATTTTTATACTTACATAAAAATAATCTCCGGGATCGCCGCCAGGAACCCAGTCATTTTCAACTCCAATTGATAATAAATCTTTTTTACCATCAAAATTAAAATCAAATTCTATGCTTTCAATAATCTTTCTTTTTTCTCTCACAATGTTTTTTTTATACGTGTAACAATTAATTGTACAAGAATAATACCCAGAATTATTGCTCAACTTAATAATATCAACCGGTTTTATGTCAGTGAGTGTTGTTCCAATTCTATTATCTGTAATAAAATCATAAATTATTGCGCCTTTTTTTATGATTTTACTATCTGTAACATCCTCGTCTTTAATTGTGACTTTCAAAGAAATAAAATACCAGTTTTCATAGTAAGTATCCCAATCAATTCGGGCTCCATTATCTAAGTTTAACAAAAGTTGACCAGAAGGTTTTTCTCTCATATTCGCTGGGCCATCAATGTAATCGGCATAAATAGGGGGAGTAAAAAAGAATAACAGTAGAATAAATAATAATTTTCTCATAAGTTCACTTTTTATTTTTCAATTTTAACGTTCGCTGGATGATTCCAGATATCCGAGAAAACGTTCTCGATCTTTATTGCTTCTAAATATATTTTGCCACTCGTTTCCTCTGGCAGTTATGTGATAAAAGGCATTGGGATATCCAATTCGTAATGGTCTGCCCATAGCCGATCATTTTATTTTATTATTGTTCCCTTCCTATAAACCATAACTGGACTTCTGTCAAATGTGTAGGCCTGACACCTATGTTTTTACAATAAGAACCGTATCAGCCCCGTTCCTTGCCGCTAACACAGCCGCACCGATACCTCCGGTGCCTCCGCCCACTACCACAACATCTGCTGTTCGGCAGATGCGCGTTTCACGGACTGCTTCTTTTATTGTCTTTCCCGATATCCCGGTCGACTCGGCTGCTCGGGTTGATATCGGAATTGCAATACCTCCGGCGCCTATAGCCAAGGCGGCGATTCCCTTCATCGCTGTATTCCTGACGAATTACCTGCGGGTCATTCCGTTTGTTAAATCCTTTGATGATTTCATGGTAGCCTCACTTTTAAAAAAAATTAAAAATTTATTAATCCCGGATTAAATGTACAGTGCAGGTTC
>JAFGLS010000130.1 GCA_016927935.1 Syntrophaceae bacterium | reverse complement strand
TCAAATTAAATTTTTATTTTGCTCAGTCTCTGTTGGATACCCAGTCGGCGGAAAGAATAGTGGTGTTGTTTAAAGACTGGCGAGATACAGAGAGAATGCGTAAGGTATTTCTCAAAAAACTGAAAGCAGCGGGGATTGATTGTGAAATCAGAACGTGGAATGAGCTTTCCATGGGTTATTCCAAAATGAAATCATATCTCGATACTGTATTTTTATTTCTTTCCTCCATTGTTTTGGTTATCGCGGTGGTCAGCACGATAAATACAATGGGCATGGCTATAATGGAAAGAACAAAAGAAATCGGGACTCTGCGCGCATTGGGATTAAAATTCAGGGGAGTATCTGTTCTTTTTGCTCTGGAAGGGGCTTTCCTGGGATTTTTCGGCAGTATCGCGGGCATTATTTTTCATACATTTACATGGGCTTTTATAAAAATTTATCCACCTAAATACACACCTCCCGGATTTTCTCAACCCGTAAATATGTTGGTTGATATGGTTCCGGAGGCGTTGTTAATTTTGGTGCTGTGTTTTATTGTATTATCCGCGCTTGCGGCAATCATTCCGGCAAGGAACGCGGCCAGAAAAAATATAGTTGATGCGCTGGGACATGTTTAAAAAATATAATTTATTGTAAAAATTTAAAGAGCATTAATATAGGATAATAATGAAGTGGATTAAGCTGGCATTTCGTAATGTGTTAAGAAACAAACGTCGGTCTTTTATTACTATGATTGCTATCGGTGTCGGTTTTGCCTCAATCAGCCTTTATCATGGTTATATTCATAATGCTTATGAGGGGCTTAGGTCACTGGCCATGTACATTGAGGGACTTGGTCATTTAAGAATTAACAAGGCCGGCTGGCAGACGAAGGGAAAGCTCGAACCGGAAAAATACATGTTTTCTCATGAAGAAACCGAAAAAATTATGAAGCTTGTCCGAGAAGAAAAGAGCGTTAGATTAGTCACACCTCAGATTAATGTTACTGGACTGGTAACCAACGGGGAACTGTCAACTGTTTTCATCGCTCAGGGTGTTGTTCCTGAAGATGAAAGAAATCTTATGATGTCGATGTCAAATTTATTTAAATATGTGAGTAAAAAGTATTTGTTTACAGGAGAGCAGCTAAGCGATGTAAAAATATCCGAAGCGGTAATGTCATGGGATCTGGCAAGGTATCTTAATTTTAAGCCCGGCAGTTCTGGAATTGTTCTAGCCCAAACATTAAATGGTAATATGAACGCTTTGGATGTTCAAATAAGCGGAGTCTATAATACCGGTAATGATTTCTCGAATGACAAATTTATGAAGCTCAATTTTTATTTTGCTCAATCCTTGCTGGATTGTCAATCGGCGGAACGAATCATGGTGGTGCTTAAGGACTGGCGAGATACAGAAAGAATGCGTGATCATCTTCTTAAAAAGCTGAGAGATGTGGGAATTGATTGTGAAATAAGAACATGGAATAAACTTTCTCTGTATTATTCCAAAATAAAATCGTACTTGGATAAAATATTTATGTTTCTTTCTTCAATCGTTTTGGTTATAGTAGTAATGACTACAATCAATACGATGGGTATGGCTATTATAGAAAGAACAAAAGAGATAGGAACTCTTCGTGCTCTGGGATTAAAATTCAGAGGTGTTTCTGTTCTTTTTGCTATGGAAGGGGCTTTTTTGGGGGTTTTCGGGAGTGTCGTAGGTATCATTCTGCATATATGTGTGTGGACTATTATTAAAATTTACCCGTTTTACTACACGCCTCCCGGATTATCCGGTCCAATACCTATGTTGGTTGATATGGTTCCCGAAGCGTTGTTTTTTTTAGTATTGTGTTTTATGGTATTATCCACTTTTGCGGCGATCATTCCTGCAAAAGGTGCGGCAAAAAAAAATATTGTGGATGCGCTGGGTCATGTATAAAATATGTATAGGGAGAAAATGATGAGTCAAAAATTTAAAAAACAATATTTTGTTGTGTGCGTGGTTATTTTATTTCTGTGTATTTCCTCTTCTTTGGTACAAGCACAGATGAGCAGTGAGGAAATGCTTAAAATGGCTGATAAAGCGCGGGGTAACCTGGAGGGAATTCAATGGGATATTTCCATGCATTCTGTGGAAAGAGGGCGTGAGCAGGATAGAAAATTGCTGGTAATTGCCAAAGGATATAATTCTCTTATTGATACTCTGGCTCCCGGCAATTTGAAAGGCCAGAAACTTTTGATGCAGGATCGTAATATGTGGTTTGCCAAACCGGGCCTTTCCAAACCTGTGCCTATTTCTCCGCGGCAAAAACTCATGGGAGACGCGTCCAATGGAGATATAGCCGCCACTAACTATGCGGCGGATTATAAAATCGTAAGCACGGAAGATGACAAATTCAACAATGAAGATTGTATTTTATTAAATCTGCAGGCAGTGGATAAAAGAGCCACTTACGACAGAATAAAATATTGGATATCGAAAAAACGTTTAGTGGGGCTAAAGGCTGAGTTCTATACTATTTCCGGCAAGATGTTTAAATCAGCGGTATTCGAATATAGATATAAAATCACTGTTGATAATAAACCACAGGAATTCATCTCTAAGATGACTATTACCAACGCGATAATGAAAGATGATGTCACAACGGTCAGCTATGGCAGGCCCGTGTTGAAAAAAGTGCCTGATGCAACTTTTAATTTAAATTTGCTTACAAAATAGAGGCTATATGAAAAAGAAACACAGGAAAAATATTTTTGGGGCGGGTATTTTACTTTTAATTTTCTTTTGTTCATATTGGCCGATTGTTGCTGCTGCAGCCGTTGATCCTTTTGCATCATTTCTCAAGTCAAATATAAAAAAATACACAGATGCCGATGCCGAATATGCTGATCGTCCGTATATTAGGAAATTAAAAGGGAGCTTTACAGGAGATTTGCGGATTCTTACCTATGGAGTTGTTCAGGATCCGGCTAAATCAACCCAGAATCCTAATAACGATCCCGTGGGACTTCCTACGTACATTGGTAATTTGGAATTAAGGCCTGATCTTTATTTTAACACAAAATTTCTGGATGCTGCTGTCAAACCAAGGGGGATACTAGAATATTGGCACTGGAAAAAAGGAAAACGTGAAGGGGAAGAAGAATGGAACGATGAGTGGTATATAAATGAGTGGCTGGTTAGATTGAATGCGTTGGACAGAATTTTTCTGTCGTATGGACGGGAGAATCTGCAATGGGGACCTTCCTTTCTTTATTCTCCCTCAAATCCTTTTTTCTTTGATAATGGACGCAGTAATCCCTATATGGAAGTTCCGGGTATGGATTTCGGGCGGCTGATTATTGTTCCCCATATGTTGTGGACGGCATCTTTTATTGTTAATACGGATGAAGGCCGGAATACGCTTATAAACACTACAGATGCTTTTGAAAAGGTCTACGCCATAAAAATAGATTTTACGGGCAATCAAAACTATGCCTCTTTGATTCTTTCGCAAAGAGATGACAAGAATACAGTGGGTTATTTCGGGGGATGGACTGTTTCTGACGCTTTGCTAATTTACAGTGAAGGCAGTATGCGAAGAGGAAGCAATGCCTTGTATCCTAATATTAAGGAATATTCACTTATGCGGGGTTTTCTGGAAACAATAATTCCAGCAGGTTCTGAATTTAGACCGATTATTGAAAGATATGCAACGCTTAGAGAACTCTATATGGCAAAAACCCGTGAAGATGATTCTGATATTTATCCGATTGTTCTGGTAGGAAGTTCTTATACTTTTGACGAACTGGGCACTCTTTCTCTGGAATATATGTATAACTCACCGGGTTACACTAAAAATGAAGCCGAACTTTATTACTCGCTGAGAGGCAATGCCGCATATGCCTATGTTGATATGGGTGCTTTTCCCGTATTAATAGGACAATACACTTTGTACCAGACGGGAAATACCGGATTGAGATTCCTGCGAAAAAATTATGCAATGCTGCAGTATTATAAGGGCAATATATTCAATAGACTGGATACAACATTGCGCTGGACGCAAAACATTGATGACGGTTCCGCTCAATTTCTGGGGCTTGTGTCATGTTCACTGGGGAATCGTTTTGAATTATTTTCTTCCGGTGTGCTAAATTCAGGAAAAGAAGAATCTGAATTCGGTACTTTTATTGATTATCAATTGATGTTTGGTTTAAAATACAGCATGTAATGTCGGTTTCGAATCTGGAAGCTATCCTTGTTATAGTAAGTAGCTGTTTGTTTAAGGTATTTTTAGATAAAATTCAGTTAAAATGTGAATGTGCAGTTGGCAAATATAAATGCAAATAATTTGCGTTTTCCAGTTGACGTTTTTTTTAAAAAAGTATAATGAAAAACTTGACATTGTTCATCATTACCGGCTGTGAAGCCGGCAGTTATATTTTGTTCTTTTTCAGTAATTAAAACTATAAAAGAAAGGAGAATAATCATGGCAAGTGTTTACAAAGTAATTGAAATTATCGGCGGAAGTGAAAAATCGTGGGAAGAAGCGACAAAAAAGGCTGTTGAACTGACCTCGAAGAATTTGAAGGAAATCAGAGTCGCAGAAGTAAAAGAACTAGATGCGAGAGTGGAAAACGGTAAGGTAGTTGAATACCGGGTTAAGCTGAGAGTATCATTCAAGTATAAGCCTGAGTAGGACTTCAACGGTAAATAGCAGAATAACTTCCAGAAACTATTGCGGCGGCTGATTTTTCCTGCTGCCGCAATAGAGAAAAATAAAAACGCGTTAAATCCGGCGTTCAATAATTAATATTTTATTGACATGCCGGATACTTCTTTATATATCCACCACACACAAAAATCTCTTTAAAATACAGTAGCGGTTACCTTTGCGGAATAATTTAATGCGAATTGAGAAATGTGAGGACAAATGCAATGAATGTATGCTTTGCGTCCGTGATTGCGTCACGGGCGTTTGGCGTAACGTTGGCGGCAAAGCCCAACCGGTTGATGTTGACTTATGTAACCGCTGCAGTCATTGTATCGCCGTTTGTCCCTGTAATGCAATAATTCATGATGGTCTTAAAAAAGAAGAAATTTCCGGCGTAAACAGAAAAAATCTCAGTCCGGATGTTTACCGCGATATAATCATCAGCAGAAGAAGTATAAGACAGTTCAAAAAAGAACCGGTTCCGCGGGAAATAATCGAACGGATTCTTGATGTTGCCCGCTACGCTCCTACCGCAAGCAACGATCAAAATGTCGGCTATATTGCAGTTACAGACAAGGACCTTATAGAAAAGGTAGCGCGGAATATATTCGGACGGCTAAGCCGCTTATACGATATAACTAAAAAAGGAATCGGGAAACTGTTTGTAAATCATACAGGTTTATTCAAAAACCGTTATCTCAGGGTTATGAATTATGTTCAGGAGCAGAATGCCCAAAACGGTAGGGATTTTATCCTGCATGACGCACCGGTACTGATTTTAATTCATGCACCTAGGGGAAAACCATTCGCGTCCGATAACTGCAATATTGCCGCTACTACAATCATTAATTACGCGCATGCCCTTGGCCTCGGGACCTGTTTTATTGGTCTGATGACCATAGTGCTTAAATTTAGTGAAAAATTGAGAAAAGAACTCGGTGTTCCCAAGGGCAGAAGGGTTTATGCTGTTCTGGTCATGGGATATCCCGCATATCGTTATGCCAATACAGTTTCCAGAAAGAAAGCGGACGTTCAGTGGTTATGATTAAAAAAATTATTGCGATTTTGGTTTTGATTATAGTCGTCTTTCATCTTTCCTGGTATGCAGCCAGCAGTATGCAAGTGAATAAGAAAGTTCCTGACCAAGCGACAGAACAGAAAGCCTTTGCTGATTATCTGGAAAAAGAGAAGATCAGTGTGGACCTTAATTCATTCAAAGAGTCCTACATTGAAGCCCACGGTCAAAAGCTGCACCTGACCATATTTTCAGCGGGCGAAAACGAGCCGACTCTGGTGTTCATTCCAGGCACCTCTGTTTATGCCAAATTTTATATAGAATACATGTATAAAATGTATCTTCAGGGATTTAATGTTATTGGGTTTGATCCGCGCGGCCATGGCCTGAGCAACGGTCTACGCGGCGACTACACAATCAGTGAAATAGTTGATGACACTTTGGCTGTCGTTAAATATGCGCGGCAGCTCTTCGGCGGCAAGGTGGCAATTGCCGGGAGCAGTCAGGGCGGCATAGTCGCTTTCAATGCAGCGGCGCGTGATGATTCCCTTGCCGCGGCTGTCTGCCATAACCTTGCTGACCTCAACGGCAGGGATAACCTGATTCTTTCCCATATCAGACCTCCTCAATCTATGGTGCCGCTGGCCGAATTTTTGGCCGGTGTGTACAAGAGTTACGCGATTCCTGTTTCTCTTTATCTGGATCTTGCCATAGAGAAATCTAAAAGCGGAAAAAGTCTTGATGAGCTTGTCCAGGAGGACCCGGTTATTGTCCACTGGATAACTATCAGAGCTCTCGGTTCGTTGATGCATACCAATTTAGCCAAGCCGGTGGAGAAAATTAAAGTGCCTATTATGCTTATTCATTCCGATAAAGATTCCATCTTTCCTCAGTCATACGTTGAGAATATTTTTAACAAGCTTACCTGTGAGAAAAAATACCTCTTGTTGAAAAATACCCAACATCTGGTTCTGAACAAAAATGTTGATGTGGTCGTGCCGCCGATAACCAAATGGTTGAAAGAAATTATGTAAAGTAGGCGTATAAATAGTTTTGTAATATTTTTGATTGTTTTCAGTAAATCATTTGGGGATGTGATATGAAAAATCGCATTGTTGCGGCAATTGTTTTTTTGTTTTGCTCTCTTTTTTGGGTGGCAAGTATCAACGCTGCCAATGGATGGACTAAAGTAAAAGAAAGCAGCGGCATTAAGTTATATGAGCGTCCCGTAACCGGTACAGATCTCGAAGAATACATGGTTGTCACGACTATGGATGCTAAAATGGAAGTTATCGGGGATGCTCTGCGCGATGTGGCGCAATATACGCAATGGCTGTCCGATCACACGAATATTTTTAAGGAATGGAAGAATGCGGAGTAAATACAAGCTTCTCGGAATTGGAGAAGTCTAAAAAGTCGTATTTACAAGTCATTATATAATTATTATATTTTATCT
>JAFGLS010000129.1 GCA_016927935.1 Syntrophaceae bacterium | reverse complement strand
ACCTAAGATTATAGAAGGCAAGAAGTTTGTGGATGGTATAGAAGCGGATGCCGCCTAGTGCTCAAACACAACATTTGACAATAGCTCTATAGATTCATTGGCATATCAACACTGTATGTGAGGTGTTTTACAGTACTGACGACCATGAGGGTGTAACCCTTAGCATCAATCTTTACGCAGCATGAGGAGAATGTGCCATAATGTTGATCAGAGCGGTCACCATGTGTCATTATGGCTTATCAATCATAATCATTATTCAGAGATGATTTTAAATAATGCACTTTCCTGAATCATCCATTTACCCTTTTGGAAATGCCCTGAGAGTAAAATTGCTACCTCAAGGAATGTCACGTTGGCTCTTCTGGAAAACTTTCTGTGGTTCGCATTGTTTTTTTTCAAGACTAATCAGTTCATCAAGTCCAATCCTTTCTGCCCCGTTGTAGAGTTTTAGGAAGCAAACCTGACCATTGTCCTGCGTGGCTATTGCCAGACCATCAGGATAGAGAAACCAAGGAATAGCATTCACTTCGCCATGCCACAGTGCAATCGGCCCTTTAACAATATTTACTGGGAAAATTCCAATTGAATTTGGTTGGTAGGAATCTACACGAAACTGCGCATAATGGGTCTTTTGCTTAACATTTTCGATCAGAAAGGTCCATTCTGGATAAAGTTCAGGGTAGTTTTCTCTTGATATTACAGTGATCAATATTCCTTTATTATCCCAAAGAATTACCTCATCAGAGGACCAAGACAGGACTGTTTTGTCGTTTAATTCAGCTGCACCTATAATTTCTAACTGATGGCCTTCACATGTCTTAATAATCTGGAAGTTCTCATCCCATAGCTGCAGCCTTTTATTGTACCACGAACAAATCTTGTGATTACCTAACTCAATCATTCCCCAAATATAATAACCCGTCGATTTACTCAAAAAAGTGCCATCTTTGTCCCATAGATGCATAGATTTATGATCCGCGGATAAAATCCTGCCATCTTTTAATTCAATTGCATTTTGAACAGAACTATTGTGACCCATCAATGTTACAATGGGATCTCCGTCCTGTCCCCATAGTCTGAGTGTACCATCCTTTGCCCAGGATAGAAGTCGCTTGTCACTCAGCTCCGTGGCTCCATTAATCCAATTATTATGTCCATCTAATATCTTAATAAGCTTACCACTCTGATCCCATAGTCGAAGTACTAGATAATCCCAAGTCAGAAGCCTCTTATTTCTTAACTCAATCGCGCCAATTACTGTATAACTGTGCCCATCCAGCGTATTAATAATACTGCCGTGCCTATCCCATAGCCGTATTGTTTTATCAACCGACCACGATATAAGTGTACCGTCATTAAGCTCCGATGCGCCAATAATTTCCTGGCTGTGTCCCTGAAAGGAGTTTAAATTGGTGCCATTCGTATCCCATAGCCGTAAGACATTGTCTTCCGCCCATGATAGAATAGTGCCGTCTCGTAATTCAATAATGCCGAAAATCTGATAGAGGTGGCCTTTAAATGCTCTTAGATAACTTCCATCTTCGTCCCATATTTGAATATAACCATCGCCCGTCCAAGACAGAATTCTTCCATTTTGTAATTCAAGTGCACCCCGTAAAAGACCCGTATGACCTTCTAATATATTTATTGGATTGCCATCTTTATCCCACAATTGCATATTTTTTTCATTCCACGCCCAAGAGAGGATTCCACCATTTTTCAGCTCGATCGCTCCTCTAACACTGTCGCAATATTTCCCCATAGTATTGATGAAGCCACCATCTTTATCCCATAGATTTAGGGTCCCGTCATCTGACCAAGACAAAATTCGCCCGTCATGTAACTCTGATGCCCCAACAACATCATAACTATGACCATTCAATGTGTTGTTCTGGCCATCATTCTGCCATAGCAGCAAGGTGTTATCTTTTGACCATGATAGCCATCTGCCATCACTTAACTCCATGGCTCCGTTGACCCAACTATGATGGCCTTTTAAAGTTTTAATATTATGACCTCCCTTATCCCATAAACAGAGGGTTGCGTCAGCAGACCAAGACAGAATACTGGCGTCTCTCAACTCAATAGCACCATTAATCCAATTACTGTGTCCATCTAATATCTTAATAAGCTTACCATTCTGATCCCATATTCGAAGAGACTTATCCTTCGACCAAGATAGGAGCGTACCATCACTTAGCTCAATCGCACCATTTACTTCATCACTATGGCCCTCTAATGTGGTACCAAGTGTATTTTTCTGGTCCCATAATCGAAGTGTGTTGTCTCTTGACCATGATAGAATGTGTGTGTTGCTTAGCTGAATGACGCCTCTCACGCAATCACTATGTCCTTCTAACACTGCTAGACAGGAGTTGACCTGTGGTTCATTCAAACGCTTGTTTCGGAAGAGCCATACCCAGTCAACCTTGCCCATCGCGAGGTATTCCTCTGCCTGTTTCGTAATAGGGCTTGCGTCAGCATGTTCTATGGCGAGTTGGAAGAGTATCCTGTATGAAGGCCATTCCTCGTTTCCGCGCCGAAGGATGTGTGCCTTCTCACGGAAGAAGGCTTGCCAGAGTCTTAGATTATTCTGAACATCTGCAGATGCGCTTGCAAGCTCCCTGTAGTCGGCAAGCATCCTTTCCAAGTGACCCGCTTTTACACGTCCCATCAAAAAAACAAAGTTTTTAAGAATTTCTGTGAGTTTGTCCCATTCTTTAAGCTCTGTAAGGTGCGCGGGCAGCCATTTGAGGTGATAGTCAGCCATCTGCTCTTTGTCTGTCTTAAACTGTCTCCACCCATGGTCAGCAAGTTTTCTATGCCCATTCTCAACAGGAGTGTAATATTCTCCAGAATCATCGTACTTTATCAACCAATCCTTCATGCTTTTATGATATGGTGCTATCAGCCCTTTCTGTCTCTGGCACAGGCTCCCGAGCGGCTCCAGCACTTTGATCCTTTCACGCCCTTTTAATCCAAGAATCTGCTCTAATAAGGATTCCTCGAGTGGTTCATAACTCGCTACTATAAGCTCCAGAAGAGGGACCTGATGTCTTTCGTATTCACTGATATCAGGAAACTGGCGCTTGAAATAGCTCTGATACATGCCGGTCATGCCTTTGGGGTAGCCAACTGCATCTTCTATGTGGATCCAACCCCCTGTTTCTGCACCCTGACAAAACTGCTTCAAGTACAGGAAATTCCCCTCCGATGCCTCCACGATACTCCTGACGATCTTTTCTTTATTGCCCGTGTAATTCCGTCTTTCCAACCATTGTAAGATGAAAGACGAAAGGTCTTCACGGTTCCGCGCATCATCAGCAGCAAACTCATGAGGGGCAAGATGAGACAGCTTTCTTATAATAGCAGGGTCTGACCTCGTGGTGACAAGAAGTGTAATCCATTCGGGCAATTTCTCGGCCTCCTGTGCTATTAGATCTACAAGCGAGTTGCCGCGAGCCTGTGATGCTTCATCCAAGGCATCTATAAGCACAAGATATCGTTGCCTGCCGCCATTGATAACCTGATGCAGGGGCTCAGTTAGGAGATAAGCAAATAGCTCAGTCCCGTTTTTTTGAGCCAATTCATCCAGCTCTGGCAGGCCCATGAGAAGCTTACGGTAGTCGGGTACCCGGCTGGCGATCTGAAAAGCGATGGATGTAATTACTCTTCGAGGATCTTGACGGTCAGGCTTATTGTACTCAATAAAGTGTGCCGCAATGATGTTTGCTTTGTTGTGATGGGCAAGCCACGCGGAAAAAGCACTCTTACCCACACCCGGTTCACCGGTAAGGACAAAGACGCGAGATTTGCTGCCTTCACTGAGCCAATTGTCTATATCGTTTGCCAGCCATTGTCTACCCACGAACTCCTGGCTGAGCAACCAACCAATGCGCGCATCCGAAGTCAAAGGTTTGAGCTTCCCCTTGAGAGCTTCTATCTCTCCAGCAAATCGCAGATTCATTTCGCTCTCGGTTACCCTGACAATTTCGGCAAACTTTTTATCATACCATCCATCCTGGAGAGGAAAATTGCCAGTTGCGTCCCAGTGCTCTTGCCATTCATGCATATCAAGCCACTGGATGTGGCTTACACTGATAGGAGGTGTAACATCCTGCTCGCTCTCAACAAGAACAGTTTGAACTATCCCGCCCTTTACTCCCAGCGCTATAGCCAGCTCATCGAGACAGACACCCGGGTTCCGTGTCGAATGTTGTGAGAGAAACGATAGCACCCAGTTGCTGTCTATAATGCCGTCTGTGATAGCACGGCGCCAATCATCCCCGTTTTTTATCTTGTACATGTCGATCCAGATATCATGCCCGCGAGCTTCAAGATCTTTTCTGATCCTCTCCACAAGTGCGCTATTGTTATCGTGTCCGTAGCTGAGAAAAATTTTCATTACCTGCTACTCACTTCAACTGAACCCAAGGTCGTTGCAAACCAGAGCAAACTCTTTGGATAATATATAGCGTGCTAAATCCCTTAGTGTATCTACTTGGTTGGGCGAAGATTAAATTTTAAGTATTTTATATCCTGCCAGTTCCAGTATTCTTGGTATTCCTCGAACAAGATCGCGGTCCGATTCCTTGTCAGCTTCACTAAGTCGGTTATAGGGAACAAGGCAGCTATGGATTTTTTTTGTTTTGTCAGTGACCGGTCCATACGTCCAGCCATTGCGCAGTTTTCCCTCCATCCATACCATGTGAGCAGCCTCGGCAAGATTTTCCATCGCATCCGGTTCAAAAGGTATCACGTCAGTTTACTCCATCACTTTTCAGATTATATACGCAACTTTCACCAGAACATAAGTAATGCTCTTGACATGAAGGATGTCTTGCGTATTTATATTTATCCGGGGTTGAATACATGGCCTGCTACCTAGTAATGTAAAGAAAGCCGTTCCAACGTGTATGTTTCAGCTTGGCTAGATTATCAACCATACTTTGAAGATTTGTACTAACTTTTCAAGCGGCACCCTTTGCCATTCGTTGGTCATTCTATCAATCATTCCCTCTTATGATTAAGTTCATGCATGACCACATTCAAGAACAACTGAGTCTATTTTATCAACTTCATCCTCCAGAATGTTATAGAAAAATAGCGCTAAAATATCAATCTTTTTTAAACCCGATATATTCAATAATATAGATATACCTCGATTTCATTTTTTATTGACTTAAAAGAGGTTGGTATAATATATAACAGCTTTAGCCTTTTAAGAAAACGTTGAGAGGAGTTTCTCCATCTTTTATTGAATCTCAAAAAGTTATGCCTATATATATAAAAATTTAAAAAGCATAGCCGAAAGGTGACAAATAGATGAATCACGATACCATTCGCATCGGTCTTGAAAAGTCACTCAAGGACGAATTATTTGATCAGTTTGAAGGCGCTATAATCAAGACCGTCCTTGAAGACGCTGACATTAAATACGACAATTCCCATCAGCATCTCCTTCACGAGGGACATGGTTTTAGAGTTACGGAAACACTTTCCCCCAAAATTTTCAAGATCTGCAACGCTGCTCAGGAAAAACTCGAATTTACAGAAGCCGTCGAATTTTTTATTGTAAATTCTGCTGAGGTCAATGCTTGTGCGCTTCTTCGCAGCGATGAAAAGGACCGACATCTCATCAGTATAACATCCGGTCTCGTTGCCCTTTTTGATGACGAAGAGCTACAATTTGTATTAGGGCATGAAATCGGACATTTAATCAGCAGAACCGCCGAGCTCTCACGGGTTATACAGTTTGTCTACCCGGACTATGACAAAGTGCCGCCCTATTTTAGAAATAGAATATCATTATGGAATAGAGTCGCAGAGCTGAATGCAGACAGGTATGGTTACATTGCCTCGCCGAATCTTGGGAAATGCATTTCAAATTTCTTCAAGCTGTGTTCCGGCATGGACACCAAGCGCATTGCCTTTAATCCGGAAAATTATCTTGCAGAAACAGATAGGGCTATTGATCATTTTAAGCGACAGTCCTTTTGCCTTACATCATCTCACCCCGTTAATCCTATCAGAATTAAAGCACTTCAGTATTTTAGTAAATCAAAGTTAATGTTTTCCATTAATAGCGGTCAATCGTTGACAGATGATCCGGAACTTACCCATCAGATGGATGAGTTGCTGGAATTGCTGCAGGCAGTGGGAAACACGGAATTATACATCCACAGGATGCATTTTATTGCTTCTGCCGGATTTTTAATGGCATCCATCGACGAACATGTTACAGACAGCGAGCTAGAGAAATTGATGGTCATCCTGGGAAGTTTTACCATGTTTCCCAGGAAATTCTTGGAACACATTGCCAATTCAGGAAAGATAATGGAAATATTCTGTGGGGCAGTGGCCGCGATCTTAGAGAAAAATCCGGGCGAAAAGGATCTGCTGTTTGGATGGCTTATTGAAATGGCAATGATCGATAAGGACCTGGATCAAAATGAGATAAAATTACTTTACAAAATCGGGCAGGACATTCTGGGGTTTCGGAAAATAGAGTTGGCCCAGATGATTGCAAAGGGAATTCAGAAAAGCTTCATGCCTAAGTTGTACAGGTGATAAATGGCCAGAGCATAAAAATCAGAAAAACATCAAATGGAGTATGAAAAAATTAAAAGTGATTGCGTATGAGGAAAGCACTGTGCGATATAAGTTTACACTAGAAAATGGCTTTCACTTCCCGATTGTTGCAGCGCGACATGCAGACTATGCCATTACACATTTGCAAAAGCCGATCATAGTTTCGTCGCAGATGCATTTTGCTTTATAATAAACAGTATACGAGAGCAAGACATGCCGATTTATAGAAAAGCTTTGTCGATTGTCTAATTAGGTTAGTAACAATTACAGTTAAGAGATCTCTTAAAATTGACCATCCCCGCCCCAAGGGTCGAGGCATTACGCCGAGTTCATGGCTGCAGTCACCGAGATTTTAAAAGCAAATTTTTTGCCATTCATCCCCACAGCAGATCAGAGGGGTATTCTAATGCATCTTTATAAAGATTTTGGGCAGGTACTACTTACCGTCCACTTTCCATTTCTCCACGCAATGTGCTAACCAATTTCTCGACTTCCAGAACCTGAGGCTTCATTCCTGTCTCTTTAAATAGTCTTAAGGCCTCTGTAGCAAGGGGGAGGGCATTTTCTGGTTTATGGTGACCTTCGTACAATATCAATGCCTGATTCCATAAAGAGTTAGCGAGGCTGGATTGGTTGCCCAGCTCCGTGCAGATATTTTCCTTTTCTTTCAGAAGCCTCAATGCCTCATCCAGATTGCCCCGTTCCCGATGAATCTTGGCCTGGTTACCAAGGGATTGCTGAATACCGTTCTTGTGCCCCAGATCCCTGTAGATCATCTCCCCCTCTTTATGCAGTTTCAATGCCTCATCCAGATTGCCCCGCATCCTATGAATAATGGCTTGATTCCCGAGGGATATAGCGAGACCGTTCTTGTTGCCCAGCTCCGTACAGATTTTCTCCTTTTCTTTCAGAAGTTTCAATGCCTCATCCAAATTGCCACGCGTTCTATGAATCATGGCTTGGAGGCCAAGGGATTCCTGGATACCATTCTTGTTTCCCAGTTCCCTGCAGATTTTTTCCTTTTCTTTGAGAAGTATCATCGCTTCATCCAAATTACCATGTGTTTTATGAATCATGGCTTGATTGCCGAGGGATGCCTGAATACCATTCTTGTTTCCCAGTTCCCTGCAGATTTTTTCCTTTTCTTTGAGAAGTATCATTGCCTCATCCAGATTACCACGTGTTCTATGAATCATTGCTTGGTTGCCAAGGGATTCCTGGATACCATTCTTATTTCCCAGCTCCATACAAATTTTCTCCTCATCCTTATGAAGTATCATTGCCTCATCCAGATTACCACGTGTTCTATGAATCATGGCTTGATTGCGAAGGGATATCGAAAGGCCATTCTTGTTCCCTAGCTCCCTGCAGATTTTCTCCTTCTCTTTGAGAAGTATCATCGCTTCATCCAAATTACCATGTGTTCTATAAATCATGGCTTGATTGCCGAGGGATGCCTGAATACCATTCTTGTTTCCCAGTTCCCTGCAGATTTTCTCCTTCTCTTTGAGAAGTATCATCGCTTCATCCAGATTACCACGTGTTCTATGAATCATGGCCTGGATGCCAAGGGATTCCTGGATACCATTCTTGTTTCCCAGTTCCCTGCAGATTTTTTCCCCCTCATTCAGGAGTCTCATTGCCTCATCCAAATTGCCACGCACCCTATGAATCATGGCCTGTTTGCGAAGGGTTGCTGCAAGATTACCTTCTTTGCCGAGCTTCTGAAAAATTTTAGCCTGGGCTTCTCTAATTTTCAGGGAGTCATCAAGATTACCAGCGCGGTAAAACAGCTCTGAAAGCCAAGAGAGGTGTGCTTTATAATTTAATGGATCTTGCGCTACTTTTCCGTAAGCATTATCCTTCTTAAACCCAACTCCCTCCAAAAAGGCCCAATAAGTAAAGAGATCATATTGGTCATTATTCCAGACGGCCTTTGATAAACTCAGATCAGATAATGCTCCCGCAAGCTTGTCTCCCGCACCTGCCTTCCATAACTGCCAGCAAAACTCCTCCGCCTTTCGCTTTGATGCCTCTGATTTTTCAAAATAGCCCGCGAGACTCAGATGTCTTTCTATCCTCTTACTTTCGGAGGTAAGATACTTCTGCTCTACTGCTTTATGCAAATAATTATGGTAAAATCCTAAAAGCCCTGAACGAACTACCAGCGAATCCTTGATGGCAAGATATAACGGTGACCATAAAGCTCGGGGCACCTCCAAGAGTTCTAAAATCTCCCGCTCTGACAATCCCCTTCGTGATGCCCAGATTAGTTCCATGGTTTCGCTCACAAGCCCAAGTCTTTCATTCTCATAGGACTCCTCTAAACGTGCAAGTACTTTAGTATATAACTCCTCTGCATTTTCTGTCTCAAGGTAGTATTTGATCTGTTCATCCAGCTCCTCATGTAATCCACACACCCGAAGTTCATCAAGTAACACCCGAAGATAAAGAGGGTTTTCTGTCTGCACTGCACTTACAATTCTCTCTGTTCTTTCTTCGCTAAGACGTTTTCGGTATTTATAAAGATATTCACTCATGAGCTTCTTGCGCTCATCTTCCCTCAGACCTTCCACCCTAAACAATGGATAGCCTCTGCGCTGCAATACTTCAAGCGAGGGACCAGGCAGGCAGGAGAGTATCACCCGCACGTTGGCAGGAAAGTGTTCAGGCAACCAACTCAACTCGGCGGCGTTGTCCACTGTATCGAGCTGATTTAGAGCATCAAGTACTAGTATAATTTTCCCCTTCATCGCGGCCATGGAAAGACAATTTGGAAATTCACGGCACAATATAGGCACTTCGGCAGGTATTTCAAATGGCAACTGATAGTGCCGTTTTAACTCGCCCACAATTCGCTGTAAAATTCTGGTGTAATCTGTGCTTTCAGTGGTAGCCCCGATAAAGTGGAGTAGTAAAAATTCCGAGGGATTTTCCTTCCTGTATCTATTTGCCCAGTTGGCTATGAGGGCTGACTTTCCACATCCTGATTCGCCCACGATGACCAGCGGCGTACATTCACTTTTTACGTGAGCGTCAAGTCTTGCATAGTACTCCTTGCGCTCAATATAAATTTTAAGTCTGCTATTGCCAAAGATCTCATGATCGAAAAGTTCTCTGTCCAGCGGATCTGGGTTTTCGACCGGGGGGTAAGTGGCGTTGATGGACTTCCAGAGATCCTCATATATCAGGCGGCCGGCGCTCTTTGGATCAGGATAGTTTTCACGAACTAAGACACCGCTTGCCCTGATCTGCTGTTTTAGCAGGCTGAGCTTTCTTTTAGCCTCCGGCCCTTCTGACTCGAACATTTCTCTAGCATCCGGTGAAACCCGATTGAGATAGGAGGGATCTCTGAAATAGAAGAAAGAGCGTTTTGCGGTTTCAGGATTATTCAACACCCCGTGGATAATTTCAAGGGCAGTAATGCTCTTATCCTTGTGTTCTCTGAGCCAAGGTTCGATTTCAAAAAGTGCCGGGTTAATATTCCGAGGTACCCAGCCAAAGCGCTCTCCTAAAAGGCCGATGAAATACGGCCGACACTGTTCTATCTCTGCAAGGCACACGGGCAGTATTTCGCCACGCTCTGCCTGTTCTTCGGTAATTCCCCACCTTAGGTCTACTTCAACAAATTCAACTCCCCGCTCACGGCAGAGCTTTCTTAGCTCTTGGAAAATATGCGTAATAAGATAATCCCTCTCCTCCTGCATGTCACGAAAGGTGGAGGAGATGAATACGCGAACGACTCGCTGCGGTTGAAATACTGCATTATTTAGCTGGTTTAACAACTTAAGCTCCGATTCATGATATTATTGATCACTGGATAATTAATGGCCTACCCCATTTTGCAAAAAGCCTTTATTAGCACCTTTTAGAAGGAATGTATGTAGGACTTTTTTAATACAGTTTTCAATAGTTATTTGGGTTGATTTACATCGCAAGAAAAGACTCTATGCTACTGTCTTCGAGACCCAACATGTACAAGTTATGCTTGTCCTTATTCTTCGTTTCCTTCTGATTCTTATATCCCATCCAGAAAGAATCACTCAAAAGGTTATCTGCCTCACGTCCACTATTGCGAACAATGCCGACCTTAGCGCCAAAGGCAAGGGCAGTGGCATATTCACAGGCTGAAATCTGTCCTCCATTAAATCCAATCAGTTTTACTAATGCCGGATTGCCACCCGCGCAGAGAAAATCCAGCCAGAATGTAATTGGTTCTAAAAAAGTAAAATCATTTCCTTCTGTATGCCTGTGGAGTTTATAACGCCTGTCAATCTGTTCCCCCAGTCGCCTGACGGCATTTTTTGCCGGCAAATAGCCTATAGTATATAGCTTGTGATTGTTCTTCTGCAGTAAACCGGCAATAGCAGCAACTCCGGAACAGGTACCTCCTGAAATCAAAATGCCTTCTTCTAAACATCCAAGTTTTTTTGAAAATATCTGTAATTGGTCTCTGTAATGTTCTTCCAGCTTTCCACAGCCTCCAGTAATGATTAAAACAGATTTTAGTGACGGGCCTGTCCTTTTGCTCTGTAAAAAGGGATTTCCGGAATGTTTTGTTAAAAATACTGACTTTTTCCGGTGCTGTGTGGATGCCAAGACCAATTCTCCAATCTTGAGAAAGGTGTTGACCATTTCAGACCACTCCAGTTTTATCCCGGCATCTATAAATTCCTGAATTCTGCTGCGACCGGTTTCAACCATCCAGCTTTCAGATGAAGTTTTTATGGCTTTGGCGTAATATTTCAGGCTCTCATATGGCCGGTTTAAATATAGATTGAAAGTGCCGAGATCGTAACAAGCCCAGGGAAGATTTGTCTTAACTTCTATCTGCTTGTGACATAAGTGGAGTGTCCGTTCAATAAGAGGTTTAAAGTACTCAATGATAGCAGGTTCTTTCTTTAAAATAAGTTCACACGCAATATAATTGCCAAGGGGATAAGGGTTTTCAGGTGCAATATAGTGTGCTCTTTTGTAATTATCACGTGCCTTGGAGAGATTGTCGGGGTCATCGCCACGTTTTTTAAAATAAGTGCCTGCAAGATTGCAGAGAGCTTCAACATCGTTACCGTTTATTTCAACTGCTTTTTGAAGAAGGCTCTGCCCCTCGGTATATTTCCCCGGGTCATCCCTATATTTTTTGCAGAGGGACATGCCAATATCGCGAATTACGGCTGCTTTTGTCATTGCCAGGGTTTTTTGATTTCGGTAATGCTTTTCAATGAGATCCCAGTTGTTAAGTGCCATATATGTTTTGATGAGACGATGTAACACCTGAACGTTTTTTCGATCAATTTGCAGTAATACCTCGAGTCGCGCGGCAAGTGCGTTTAGTTCCTTCCTGTCCATGTATGCTTCGTAATTAGATCCGAGGACATCAATATCACCCTTTATTTCCTGAAATGAATTATCTACCTTTTCAAGCGTTGCCGCGATCCTTGCAAACTCACGCTCCCATCGCTGTGGCAGCTTAAATTCGTTCTTATAACCAAGCTCATGATAGATGTCTGCCCACATGTGCTGTGCAAGTGTACGAAGCTGTAACTCAGACTTGAAGTTAAGTATTCGGGGAGGCAATTTTTTTCTAAAACCGCGGATCTTAAAATATTTTTTCAGCTGAATAATGAAATGACGTGATAGGTATCCAAATTCATTGAAGGAGAGTTGGCTCATTTTGTCTTCAGAGTTCTTTGTATCAATAATAAAATATTTTTCCAGGATGCCTTGGACTCTATCCAAATCGTCAGCGGTATGGGTAATAAATCGTACTCCACAGAGGTCTGTAAGTTCAGCTAGAGGTTTAGAATAATTTTTCCCGGGCCGGCAGATTTTTTCAGCCAAACTTTCAACTGACTTAGCCCGTCCCTGAATAATAGGATATATATCCAGTTTTTTTGCTATTAACTCGAACAGCGCTTGCAGGTATTCTGCTAACAGCTCATAATCAGGTTTCATCTTCTGATAACCTGTAATACACTGTTTACACTGATTCATATCTTGCGGATCGAATGTAGCTGCCTTCTTCATGAAATCCACCGCTCCTTTACACTTAATTTTAATAATTTATTCAATGCTGTTTTTCCAATAGGTCAACAATGCAAGATCATTATTGAAAACAATATCATAGGTTGAAAGATCTGCCTGCCCTACCCAGTCATAGTCACTTGATTCTTTATTGAGCACAATTGTGCCGGAAACGCTGCATTCGAAGTACAGGTTTATGCAATGCATTTCCCCAGTTTCCGGAGGCAGGCTGTCCTGATAAAAAAGAAATTTCCAGGTAACAGCGCTCAGACCAGTTTCTTCAAAAAGTTCTTCAACAATTGCCTGCTCAACGGGCTGGCCGTAGTCTATTTTACCTCCAGGCAAACACCACTGGCCACTGCCATACTCCGTATTTTTTCTTTTGAGAATAAGCACTCTTCCCCGATCGTCGGGTATGATGAGTCTTACAATGGGAACCGGATATTTCATCGCTTTTGTCGTTTCCTACCAAACGTCGAAGAAAAAAATGTACATCAATTTTTAATTATCACAGCCAATTACCAAACGCAATTGCAAAGGATGCTCATGAGAAGGTGATACTAAATTTTACTTGATTCAACTTCTAAAATATCCATTTTATTGTGTCAACATGTGAGAAGGTGTATTTATATTTTATCTTTTGAACTTCTCAGATGTGTTTTATTCATTGAATATTGCTCTGGAATATAGAGCCCTGCACCATCTTTTTTACATCAAGCACCCTTCATTGTACCAGAAGAGGGCTAGCTTGAGACGTCAAACATATATTATGCTTAAGAATACCGGAACAAATATTTAAATATTTCTAAACAGCAAAAAGTAATGTCAATTATTAAAAATTGTTTTATTATATAAAGAAATTATTCTTAAAGATTATGGCTAAAAGGAGATTTTAAAATGGATACTATTGGCTACAGCAAGATGAAATCCATAAAGCGCTTATGGCATTACTTTGAATGGCCTGTAGTTGGCTTTTTGGGTTTTATTGTATTATTGATTGGTTATATTGGTTTCAGAAGTTACTGGACATCTCTTGGTGAAGTGCGCTCCCACTCGGATGTGCTGTACCAATCACTGCAATTATTCGTCCTTGAATCAGGATCTGTAAAAGGTCCCGTAAACGTGTATCTTCAATCTGCAAGGTGGTTTGCTCCAGCTATCGCGGCATATACCGCTTTTCAGGCATTTACCGTGATTTTTAGAGAACAGATTGCTATTCTTCGTATGCTACGATTGCATAATCATGTAATCATCTGTGGACTCGGGCAAAAGGGTTTTCTTATTGCTAAGAGATATGACGATCAAGGAACGCGCGTTATTATCATAGAAAATAATGAAGCCAATGATTTGATTGGAGTCTGCAAGGACCTGGGAATGATAGTGCTGACAGGTAACGCAACCAACCTTGAGGTGCTTCAAAGAGCTCGGGTCAAAAATGCAAAGCACCTTATCGCAGTTACAGGTGATGATGGTGTTAATGCGGAAGTTGCTGTCAATGCCCGTTGCTTAGTGGTTAAAGACCGAAAAGGGAAAGACAGAAAAAAGAAAGATCGCAAGAGGCATCCATTGAATTGCATTATCCATATCTGCGAGCCACAGCTTTACAATTTATTAAGAGAACGAGAGATAGCCACCGAACTGGTTGATGCCTTCAGACTCGATTTTTTTAATGTTTACGAGTTCGGTGCACAAGTTTGGCTAGAGCAATTCCCAATTATGAAAGCGGACAGTAAAATGCATGATGGAGAAGTCCATATACTGCTTATTGGTTTGGGGCGCATGGGGGAAAGTTTGCTCTCTACAGCGGCAAGACAGTGGTGGCATAAGTATATGCATTACCAAACAAAGCCGAAAATGAAATTCACCATAATTGATAGGGATGCGGAAAGAAAAACGGCTTTGATCTGCATAAAATATCCCCGGATTCAAGAGGTGTGCGAATTTAATCCCATTAAGATTGAACTAAACGCACCTGATTTTCAGAATGGTGAATTTCTCTTTGATAGCAACAGGCATTGCAAATTTAAAGCTATTTTCGTTTGCCTTCACGATGAAAACCGGTGTCTAATTACCTCCTTAAGCCTTTACCATCATCTAAGAATGCACAAAATACCCATTATAGTTCGCATGGACCATGGAACAGGACTGGCAACTCTTATAAGAGGTGAGACACCATACGATAAAGAACAAAGTGGTGAAGCAACAAGTGAAAACGCACAAGCTGATAGCTTTCACAATCTGCATGCGTTGGTTTTACTGGATAGCACCTGCAAGCCTGAACTAATTCTGCGCGGTAGCACCCATGAGATACTTGCTCGTGTCATACACGAAGAATATTTGGCAGATCGAAATAATAAAGGAGAGACGCCCGAGCAAAACAAAGCCATGGTTCCCTGGGACGAACTTCTCGATTACCTTAAAGAATCAAACCGCCAACAGGCTGATTATATTGGTTTAAGATTAAAAAAGATTGATTGTGAAATAACTCCGCTTCTGGATTGGCGCGAACCGTTATTTCAGTTTTCTTCAAAAGAGATTGAAGAGCTTGCGCCTATGGAACACCAGCGATGGCTGGAAGAACGCTTGGCTGATGGATGGAAACATTCGGTGGGACCAAAGGACATCAAAAATAAATTAAGCCCGCTACTTGTAGAATGGAAGCATTTGCCTGAAGAATCGAAAGATTTTGCTAGGGACACTATCAGAAAAATACCACACTTGCTTGCAAAAACAGGATTTAAAATTATTAAAAGAAACCCGCAGCAAGCGTGATAATCTGGATGATAATATTTGTAGCTTAATAATCATTGGCAAACCGGACAATACGCGGCCCTTATTAAGTATTGTTTAAGGCCTGCAAATCCTCTTTTTTATCGCAAATCGCGAATAGAATATCACCTTCCTCTAAAATATCAACTTGATCTGCAGAAGGATTAACATACATCTTCCCATTCCTATAAACAGCAACAGGAATTACGTTTGTTCCTTTATCTCTCAATTGGAGAGTAGCGCCGACCAATTGACTGAATTTCTTCCCGATAAAATTTCTTGGAATCTTATAGTTGTGTATTTCACTTTCTTTCTCATCAAACGTGAGAAGATTGTCAAAGAGTTTAATTAAGCCCGGGTTTACAGCAGCGTGCGCTAATAAATTCTTCTCTATATTTTTAGATGAGACAATTTCTATGTATCCATTGCCTTTGGTGCTGGCAAAACTGACCAGTTGAACCTTTTGCGGGTCGATTATTTCAGCAACAATTGGTATTTGGGGAATGCTATTTTCAAGACATATTTTTCGTATTGCGAGAATAGTCAAGACTGATTGTGCATCGGAAACTTCTCCCTGAGAGCTGCTAGCCAGAACGATTACCGAATAAGCCTTTTCAACATTAGCATTTTTCAATGATGCCTCGTTGGAAGGGTTGCCCTGCACAATAAAAACATTCGGTGGCTGGTCTTCGATCTTTTCTTTAGCATCAACAAGAATTATTATGGGTCTTTTTTCTCCCTCATCGGCATTATGAAGCTGTTCAACAATGCCTGGCCCCTTTTCGTTCCAATTAATAATTAGGTAATGATTTCTAATTGTGTCCATTTTCTTTTCTCTCCCAAATAATTTTTTATTTACAAAAAGTGAAGCCAGCTCACCGGTTAACCATGCAATACCGCCAATACCAAGAATGGTCATTATTACAGATGTTGTTCTGCCAATCAGCGTGAATGGTTCTTTCTGTCCAAAACTTATCCAGTTAATCAGAGATGACCAAAATGATAATACTAGCCTTGCATAATTGTCATTAATTTTGTGCTCGGACAAATATAATATTATTGAACCGAATACCCAAATTGCTAGGAGAACCAAAAATACTCTTGCGATCTCATTTTTATTGAAATGATAACTAATTATTTTACGGTACTTAATGGCCAGCAAAATGGCCAATAATGAAAATAGCGCCAGGACATAGTTTAATAATTGCTTATAAAGTTCTGCTCTATACAAACCTTTTTCTTGATAAAAGGTAAGCGCCCCTTCAGCCACAGGAATGGCAATTCCTTTAAAAACATGCCTAATATTAATATTTCCTATTTGGGGGAATTTTACAGTTATAACATCAGCCCTAATAAAGATAGTCTGGATGAGCTTGTATGCTGCATCATGCGGCAAATCTGCTCTGGCAACTAATTGAGCAGACACCCCAACGGTAGTGATGTTTTCATATTGCTGAGCATAGGTTCCCGCAGGAATGCTTGTTATAATGAAGAAGGGATCGATCTCTATGAGACGGGCTAAAAGATCGGGCTTGATTTCAAAAAGGTGTGCAGCGCCATTTTTCAAAATATCTTTTATAACGTCAGACGGTATTCCCGACGTAATAAAGCAAATATCAACTTTATTTTCATTAAGAGCTTTTAGGGTGTCGTCATAATTTAAATTTAATAGATGTATTTCATTTATAGTAATGCCCGATGCCTCAAGAATAGCAAGGGCATTAGCTTCACTCCCCCCTCCCGCTGGACCAACAGAGATTCGTTTTCCTTTAAATTCCGATATATCTTTTAATTGAAGAGATTTTCTGATAACAATTTGAACCGGTTCTGTATAAAATGATGCAATGGCTCTAATGTTTGATTTTTTGCCTGCAAACCTGCCGGCACCATGAAACGCGTAATAGACAGCGTCGCTTTGTGCAAAACAGAGCTCTGCATTTCCCTGCGATAGCCAATGAAGGTTTTCTATTGATCCGCCCGACTGAAGTACTTCGATCGAGAGGTTTGCTTCCTTTGCGACTTCTGCGATAGCTATTCCTAAGGGATAGTAAACCCCGGATTTGTTTCCTGTGGCCAATCTTAACACAGGAAGAGCATCACTTGCGAGGGCAGTTGTACAAGAAGATTGCAGAAGGCATGAGCATAAGACAAAATTGAAGATTGTTGTCCTAGCAATAAATTTAGGAAAGGCAAATATTTTTTTAAAACTCATTACCAATAAGCCCATTTGTAATCAAGCCACTGTCTGATATGCTGGTCAAGCTATTTATTCATTTCTACTTTCGGTGACTTTTCTGTGCTCTCAAATCCGGCCATTATCTAAATCCGGGAAAAGCTCGAACCATAAAATAGAGGGCAAGCATTAGAAACAGCAATGAAAAATACAACGCGAAAGTTCCTGATCCTTCTTGAAATAAAGAAAGCATAAAAACGATAACTGCAATAAGCGAAATAATGGATTTAACAAATTTCGGCATAAAGGAGGACCTAAGTGCAAGGAAAATTATCAGAGCCATGAGAAAGAAAGCAATGAGTGAACTTTCGACGATCTGTGAAATTGGAGGCGTGTTTGGGGGTATAAGAAAATGAGCTATTGTCAAATGTTGTGTTTGAGCACTAGGCGGCATCCGCTTCTATACCATCCACAAACTTCTTGCCTTCTATAATCTT
>JAFGLS010000128.1 GCA_016927935.1 Syntrophaceae bacterium | reverse complement strand
TCTCATCGGAATCCGCCGCGGCAAAGAGCAGATTACGGCCATTCTTCCCGATCAGCAATTGCTCGCGGGCGATCACCTGATCGTTATCGGGAAGTCCGATGTTGTCCAAAATTTAAAAAGACGGGAGTCGTTGTAATTTTATTCGAATACAACACAGACCGAACCGGCCGGAGCAAGTATTAAAAGAACATAAAATTTTTCAAGTATAAACCGATAAGAGAGGTGATTTATGAAAAGATTCAAAAGCATTCTCTATGTAACAGAAGAAAACGGAGATCAGCAATCTGCGATTGCGCGCGCAGTGTCACTGGCCGAGAACGATCAGGCTGATTTAACCATGATTGATGTCATTCCCTCGGTAATGGGTGAATATTCCAAAGAAATAATAGACGGCCGGATGCGGTTTTTAAAATCCGTGATAGAACCTTATGATGAGCGTCTGGATATTAAAATCATTGTGGAAACGGGCACGGTTTTTATCGAGGTCATTCGGGAAGTTCTGCGCAACAAACATGATCTTGTCATCAAGCCGGCGGAAAATCCCGATTTTCTGAAAAGGTTATTCGGCAGCACGGATATTCATTTGCTGCGAAAATGCCCCTGTCCGGTATGGATTATGAAATTGCCGGAAAAAAATAATTATAGTTGTATTCTGGCCGCTGTAGGTTTTAAGCCGATGGAAGAATCGGAGGGAGAAGAAGCTCTCAATCGGGAAATTCTCGATCTGGCCAGTTTACTGGCTCTGTCCGATTTTGCGTCTTTGCACGTGGTTCATGTGTGGGAAGCATTTGCAGGGAAATACATTAGAAGCCGCGGCGACAAGACTCAAGAAGATATGGCTGTGTATGTCGAAAAAGAGCGCTCTCTTCATCAAAACGGACTGAATATGCTGATGGAAAAACTCAGTAAACGCATCGGTGAAGATATCTATAAGGAACTCTCGCCGCGCCTGCACCTTCCCCAGGGAGACGCGCAAAAGAGAATCGCGGCTATGGCAGCCAGTATCCAGGCTGATCTCGTTGTCATGGGAACGATTGCGCGCACCGGTATCTCAGGACTTATTATCGGCAACACCGCCGAGGCTACTCTTGACCAACTGGAGTGTTCTGTTCTCGCCGTCAAGCCACCCGGTTTTGTCACGCCGGTAAAACTTGATAAGTAACGCCAAAAAACACTATGCAGGAGGGCTCACGCATTGAAAAAACTTTCGTCGAATAGCACATTTTTTTATAAAAAAATTTTCCCCGCAATGTGGTTTGGGTTTATTGTATTTTTTGTATGGGTGGGATTTTTTGTTGATGGCAAAGATAAAATTCCGGATATTATGATTGTTTTATTTCCGGTTATCATGGCTTTGGTAGGCTATCTGGTAATGAAGAATTTAATCTTTGACCTCATGGACGAAGTGTATGACGAAGGCTCATCACTGCTTTTCAAAAACAAAGGGAAGTCAGTGCGGATAAATTTGGCTGATATAAAGAATGTCAGTTATACGATATTGATAAATCCTCCAAGAGTTACCTTAAGCCTCCGCTGTAAAACAGAATTTGGCGATGAGATTACTTTCTCGCTTCCCGGAAGTATTATTCCATTCAAGAAAAACAAAGATATTGTTGAACTGATTGACCGTATTGACAGGGCAAGAGGTTAAGAGGAAACACAAAGGAAGAGAGCTTTGCATAACTCTATAAAACCAACATTATTTTCATTCCCGCACAGGCGTGAATCCAGTTTTATCAATGGTTTCCTGGATACCGGTCTTCGCCGGTATGACGATTAGAGTGGTTCTGCAAAACTCTGAGGAGCTAATAGAGTATAGTTCTTTTTTCCGGCCAGAGGAAATTAGAGGTTTTGGCAAATGAAACTGCTTCGCTACATCTGGGCGCTGCCCAATTCTATTTTGGGGCTTATCTTTGTTCCACTTGCCTTGTTGACCAGCGGCGGGATGGAAATCGTGGATGGTGTTCTGGAAATTCACGGCGGCTTTGTCAAATGGTTTCTCAAACATTGTCTGCCATTTAGGGGATATGTCGGCGCGCTAACACTGGGGCATGTAGTTCTGGGATACAACAGGGAGATCTTATCTGTTTATCGCCCTCATGAACACGCGCATGTGAGACAATATGAAGTTCTGGGACCGATATTTTTGCCGGTATATCTCTTAGCATCAATCTGGGCAATGCTCAGAGGCAGGGGAGCGTATCAGGGAAATTATCTGGAAAGAAGAGCGAGAGAACAGCAATTATTACGAAAGCAGGAAAATATAGAAACCTGACCTCTTAGTAATGAGGTTATGCTTTGGGAAAGATTGATGCCGAAAATAGAATGGCTCGAATTCTCCGTCCAACTCGATGGTGGATATTGATTTTATTTAAAAATATTTGTAACATTAAACCATAGAACAACAATTTATATAGAAGGCAACAGTCTGTGTTTACAATTATACAGACTGTATAAGCATTGTTGGAAGCGTGGGTAATAAACCATGACAATGATACGTCAAACGAGAATATTTGCGCCACATGAAGGATTATTTGCGCATCAACTCTGGGCGGAGACAGTTATTGGGTGCATTATTAAACCTGTAGTAACTAAATTCCATGATGCTTTGGAGTGGCATTGGTTCACGCGATATATACAGCCAACGGATGGTGATATGGACGACTGTATATTCGAACAGATACCACAGACATTCGTAGACCCTCATAATGGAATACACAAGAGCATACGCTTCCGTTACGCGGTCAAGGATGATACTTGCGCGACCTTTGAAGAAGAATGTTGGCAATTAATCGATAATGCTGGCTGTGCCATATCCGATTTTCGTACATTCCCAATTTTGGAAGATTTAGGCGGAGATAGGCACCTCGAAGAACCGAGAACACTTGAGCGTAGAGAAAAAAGAGCTCAACTCGTTGTAGAGTTCTACCATTCAATTGCAGAACTAATTCTCGACGCCCTAATCGGTCCTGATGTAGAAGGGCACTTCTCACTGCCACACCATCAAGCTAATCCTGCTCAGGAAACACCGTTTCACGCCTTTCATCATGTTTTCTGCAATGCTTCCGACGTTCCCCTCTATGTTTCGGCTATACACAACATTCCTGGTAACATGCAAAACCGTCCCAGACAGGAGGTGCAATATTACAGAGTGAAATTTTAAGTTAATGAGAGCTTCCAACAAGATCAGTACAGCTGATCGCTTACAGTTCAGGCAAATTTTTTTGTTAGCCGTAAGTGTTTATTATAAATCGTAGGAGGAGATATGGCATCTCATGTATTTATCACGGCAAAATATTTGGACCGCTGTATTGAAACTAGCCTTTTTGGCGTCACTGTCCAGCAGGTCAATTACCTCGCTGCTATCTCTCCGGGAGATACCGCTTTTCTCCTTGAAACTGGAACAGGTCGAATTGCTGGTCCATTTTTTATAAGGGCCCCATTGTTCTTTAGTCAAACACCAGTATGGGAGCGATCCGATGACAAGTTCACATATCGACTTCGACTCACTGGTTCTGAGGTATGGCAGGCGGATGTTAGCGCGTTGTGGAATGTGCTTCTCCGGAGACGTGTTGCAGATTTTTTTGGTTTTACGACGTTCCAGCGTTCATCTGTTGGGCTAATCGGTGATGAGGGTAGAGCACTCACGGATGAGATAAAAAGAACGGCAGTCCGCAATTTGAATTTGGGTAGTCTTTCGATTGATGAACAACAGATTGATCTTCTACAAAGAGACACAAAAATTTTCGCGTCGGAAGCCCGACTAGAAGCAAGTCTTTTGCTTGCCAAGGATAAACTTTTGGAGCTTCTTAAAGATGAAAATCTTCTGCCGCGAAATGTGTCACTAACAATACTCAATCAAGTTACTCTTCCTGGCTTGAACTACAATATTGATATTCTTTTACTTTCAGAGACTCTAGTTGTGGTCATCGAACTCAAGAAAGATAAAATCGATGAAAATGCTATTTCTCAACTTAAGCGATATAAGCGTTACTGGGATGTATGTGGCCTTGCCGTTACACTTATTGCTATTGGAAGTTCCGATAACTCTACTGACTCTTCTGTTGCCGTGTATTCCTACACTATAGAACGTTCCCACAAAAGGCTTTGCCTTGAACGTAAGGGGAGGCGATGGTATCTTCCTGTTCGAGCTGGCGACTAACACGGAAATTCCGGGTGCAATATACTTAATTATTAGCGGGAATTCAGGGGACAAGATACTTAATTATTAAATCGCTCGTTAAAATGGAATTCGGGGGACACAACACTTAATTATTCAGCCGATCGCTGCGCTTCGGCTGATTTTTTCGTTAGGTAAGGAAAAAATCTGAAGTCTGTCAGGAACTCGAATCGCTTGCGATAGGAAAGGGGACTTCCTGTATGAAAAGAAGCGCAGTTCTACTCATCCTCGCTCTGGCATTGATTTATCCAGCAAGTAAAGCCGCTGGCGGTTCAGAATTCCCAAAATGGATTCATGAATTACGTTCAGTTGCTGTTAAGACATTCCACACGAAAGTCAGTATGTATCATGTGAAATTACCTGATAGCTTGGCAGAAGGAAAGTATTTCACTTTCTGCCTAAAGGGAAACGTTAGCCTAGGAAAAACTTCAGATCCTTTTGCTACAATGGAAAGAATGTTCTCCGCAAGTAACTGGAGATACATTCCAAGGTATCAGGCTGATGGTCACGGCAGTTCATCGTTTGCTTACGAGAAAGGGAAGCATTTATGCAATATCCACGTCAATATTGACTCCAGTTGTGATGACGAAGAAACGGGGCATGTTCCAAGTGAATTCTGGTTTGAAATATACTGCAGAGATGAATAGCGAATTCGAGGCACAGTATGATTATAAGATTGCTTACTTTGTTTTTCATTGGATGTGTTGCCTGTCAAGGCTGTACCTACCGAGCATGGTATGAAGGATTTAAAGAGACAGAGCGACAAGAATGTTACAAGATTGTAAATCAGATGGAAAGACAGCAATGCTTAGATAGAGCAGATAGCATTACATATGACGAATATAAAAAAGCCAGAGAGGATTTAAAAAAATAGGTTTTGGGAGAGGATTTGAGGGACCGTATGCTTAATTATACAGCCGATCGCTCCGCTCCGGCTTAGCTTTTCGATGATAAAAAATAGAAATATCTCTTGATAAAGTATACATTATAGTGTATACAAATAAAAAGGGAGGATTTTATGGATCGCATAATTACATTAAAAGAATTACGACCAGAGTTACCTAAAGTGGCTATTGCTATTGCAGAGAAATTGGACCGGTATATTATAACTAAACATGGAAGACCAGTAATGATGATCATTAATCCTGAAGATTATGAGGGGCTTATTGAAACTATAGAGATTCTCCAGGATCGTTCCGCGTTAAGGCGAATTAGGAAAGCAAGAAAAGATGCCAGGGCTGGCAAGACCATTTCTCTAGAAGCTTTGCGTAAACGATTAGAAAATGTATAAAATTGAATTAAGTAGGCAAGCAGAAAGAGAAATTGGTAAAGTCTTCAAATCGGATAGAGTTCTTTATCGTCGTTTCATCAATGCTTTTGAAGAGATCGCCAACGATCCTTCACAAGGAAAACTTCTTCACGGAAAACTTAAAAGTCTATCATCTTACCGAATAGGCAATTACCGTATAATTTACGAAATATATCATAGTAAATTACTCATTATTATACTTGATCTGGGACATAGAAAAGATATTTATAAATAAGGGCATCTAAACGGAGAATTCAGGGCACAGTATATTAATTATCCAGCCGCTCGCTGCACTCCGGCTGATTTTTTCGTTAGACACAAAATACAATTTTGCCCTATAATTAGTTCATCAACAGGAGGTGGATTATGCATTTTACTTGGAATACCCTTACGTTCATCAATCTTTTTCTTTGTGTTGCTATCCTCGTTTTCGGTATCATCGGTTGGCAACGCAAAAAAAGTAGAGTAGTTCTCTATGTGGCAACTGCTTTCGGATTGTTCGGTCTCTCTCACTTGGCTTCTCTACTTAGCCTCAGTAATGCACTCAACATTGTTCTCATCACCATTCGGTCAGCAGCTTACTTGCTTGTCGCTTATACTTTGTTCTTGGTGGCATACGGTAAAAACAATTTTGAGAAATAGATTTCTGATAATTGAGGGGACGTATGCTTAATCATTCGCTTGCTGATGCTCCGGCTAATCTTCTCGTTAATAATAAATAAAATAATTGCCGTCATGACGTTTTGGTGCTATAGCTACATGCTATAGCTACATAGCAATAAGGGAGGTATAAAATGAGAACAGCAGCAATGCGTGCCACTGTATATTTAGACCCGCAGTTACACAGGGCGCTTCGATTAAAAGCGTTGGAAACGTCACAATCGTTATCGAAACTGGTGAATGATGCCATCAAGGAAGTTCTTGCCGAGGATGCTGAAGATATTGCGGCTTTCACTCAAAGAGCCAAAGAGCCTTTAATCAGCTATGAAGTTATGATCAAGAGGCTGAAAAAAGATGGCCGAATATAAAATCTTCTTTAGGCAATCTGTTGAAAAAGATTTTCGTGTAATATCAAATAAGAATTTAAAGAAAATCCTTTTCCATATTGAATCGCTTGAAAAAAACCCGAAACCGTCAGGTCACGAAAAACTTACAGAACAAGATAGATATCGTGTCCGCCAGGGGAAATACAGGATTGTCTATTCTATACAGGATAAAGAACCTACGGTTTGGGTTGTTAAAGTGGGGCATCGAAAAGATGTTTACCGAGAAATTAAATAAAGCACTGGAGTTGCTCACTCTGGCTGATTTTTTTTATTATGAAACTCTATACAATGCAGGCTGAATGAATGTTGAACTCAAGAAGTCCGAAAATTTTCGGGAAGTATGAGAAGGCGCGGGGAGAATAAATGGTCCGATGGACGAGAACACTTGGAAAGCAAGAGAGATGGCTCGAATCGTTACAAGGGTCATCCATTTTACACTCGTAATTATCCGATTTATAATCATTACACTGCTTAACGTAATAGGCCTGTTAAGTGTTACCACTGGGAAGAGGGAAGGCGGTAAAAAGAAAATAGCCTTTCAGACCTATTCCATTCACCTCGCGCAGCACTTCCAGCCGGTTATAACCCAATTAATGAAAGAAAATGTTGAACTTTCGTTCATCATACTGCCCAATTCGCAGTTTCCCCTGAAATCGGCTCGTGCGCTCAGAGCTTATGCAAGGGATGTTCTGCTTATTCCGAACAAAAATATAAAATATTACTGGGAGACTATATGGGGAAAATATGATTTAATAATATATAATGAGGTATATGCGAAATTTCCAATCAGGAAAACAACGAATTGGCTGATGAGTCATGGAACAGGAGTAACGCTCAGAACGATAAAACGTTCTATATTTCATAAAACATTGTTTGACTTCGATCTATCACTCATGGCTGGTTCCTATGACGTGAATGTAGTCAAGAAATTTTGTGAGAAGGAGGGTCTTTCGGCTGAGTTGGTGCCCATTGGAGTCCCTTTTCTTGATCGATTTGCGGATCCGGGAATATCCAGAGAAAGGTATTTAATGAACCTGTCTCTGGACACAAATAAGAAAACCATATTATTTGCGCCGCATTGGGGATTAACAAGAACCAGCTCGCAAATATTAAACAGATATTTTGATCAGTGTATTGCTATCCTTAAGGAGCTAGATTACAATATTCTGCTAAAATTGCATGCCTGTTCATTAAATATCTCACAGGCAAAAGGGGTCAACTGGAAGAAACGAGTGCAAAAGTTAAGTTCCATTGCTGTTGATCATAATTTCGATGATATTCCCGCCCTCGCATTTTCCGATGTCCTTATTACGGATATTTCCTCCAGAGCGTTTAATTTCATGATGCTTAATAAACCTGTCATTTTGATATTTCAGGTGCCATTCAGCCAACTTATTGAAGTTGATAAAGCACGTCTGATGCAGAGAGGTTCATTGGTTGCTGATCGCCTGGATAATCTAAAACAATTGATAGAAAGGGCAATGGAGAATCCGGATTTGTTAAGTATGGACAGACAGAAAGTAGCCTCGGAATGTTTCGTAAACTTCGGTAGATCTGCAGAGGCAGTTGTGGCTTTAATCAAAAATCGGATAAAATTAGAACAGGATTGATAGATATAATGAAGGAAATTTTCGAAAAAGTCATAAAATATTTTTTTGCATTACCGAGTGTTGAATTGGCTACCCTTTGGCCTTCATATCTCACTATTTCAGCAATGAGAATTCTGAACAAAATTCAGCTAACTGCGGCCCATTTGAAAGCTATTTCGACAATTGTAAAAGAAAAAGCGTCATGTAAACTATTAATATTTGGCGTGGGATATGATAGTATATTTTGGTCCAAAATTAACAAGGACGGAGTTACTGTTTTTCTTGAAAATAACAAAGACTGGTATCAGGCGGTTACTGATATTTCTAAAGACCTAACAGTTTTCCTGATTAATTACAACACTAAGAGAAGTGATTGGAAGATGCTTCTTGATTCGCCATCGTTATTAGATATGACCTTGCCCAATGACGTAGAAAAAGAAAGGTGGGATGTTATCTTGGTAGATGGGCCGGATGGTCAAAATGATCAAAACACCGGCAGAATGAAGAGTATTTTTCTTTCTTCAAGATTAATCAAGAATTCAGGAGATATATTTGTCCATGATTGTAACAGGGAGGTTGAAGACATTTATTGCAACAACTTTCTAAAAAAAGAAAATTTAAAGACAGAGATAAAAGGACCAATGGGATACTTAAGGCATTACCAGATAACAAATCGCTACACCTGACCGCTTTTTTACTATGCTTTCGGTGAGTTTTTTATTGGATGTTGTGTAAATAGCCGGAAACAACAGGGTTAAAAATGATTATAAGAAATGAAACAAATGCGGATATTGAGGCAATCTCTGAAGTAACGATGGAGGCTTTTAATAATCTCGCCATAAGTCAGAATACGGAGCAGTTCATAATAAAAGCGTTGCGCGCTGCAGGTGCGTTGACCATATCGCTGGTCGCGGAAATTGACGGAAAGTTAGTCGGCCATATCGCTTTTTCACCTGTCACGATTTCCGACGGCTCGATGGGTTGGTACGGTCTTGGTCCGATATCTGTTTTACCGAAACATCAGAATCAGGGCGTTGGCAAAGCCCTGATACGGGAAGGGCTGTCGCGACTAAAAGATATGAATGCTCGGGGATGTTGTCTCGTTGGGTATCCGGATTACTACAGGAAATTCGGTTTCAAAAATATGCCGGGACTTGTGCATGAGGGAGTGCCGCAGGAAGTTTTTTTCGCCTTGCCATTTGGCAAAAATATACCCCAGGGCAAAGTAATGTTCCATGAAGGGTTTGGGAGGAAGATTGAAACCAAGCAAACATAAATTATTTTCCAGTCAAGCGGCTTTAATCTATAAAGCCTGTACGGGTAAAGCTATTCCTGAAAAACTGATTAAAGCATTTGGCTTGGGCTCGGTAAATGAGGATTATTCGGGATTAACGCGTGCCGTCAACTGGCATTTTTATAATAGAGATAAAAAAATAGGCCATTATTGGAAATTTTTTCTTTTTTGTAACGGTTCAAACGAAAACATATTTAAGGAACGGATAAGTTCTCTGGAGAAAATGATTATTTCCAGAGAATCACGCCAAAAAATTTATGAAATTGCGGGCCGTATTGCTCATCATATACAAGATATGAGTTCTCCCCCTCATGTGATGCCGATTTACCATGTGGGTAACGATAAGTTCGATAATTACGAGTTTGTTGATCAACGTGTAGCTGATGCAGTTCCTGTCTATAAGGATGTGATGATGTTTATTGAACCGTTTGATTTGCTCGAGCGAGCTGCACAAAATACAATAAAAGCTGTAGCTGAGCCTGTCGTATTCAATAACGGCAAGGTTATTAAAGGTGAAACGTGGATGAAATTTTGGGGCGGGCCGGATGACAAACAATTATCAGGTTTTAAAACTTATGGGAAGTACGGAAATGTTTTTGGGAGTATCCCGCTATGTGAAAGTGACGTGTGCCGTGAATATAATAGAGACACATTTGATAGGTTTTATGCCGAATGTTACAAAAGAGCTGTAACTGATACGGTGCGCTTGCTTATCTATCTTGATAGGCAAATTAAAGACTAAAGCACGTTTTTCAGCGGCCTCACTACATAAAACTTTCCGGATCAACATCCGCTATAATCCTTACCTTACTGTTTTTATGTCTATTCATAATTTCCCGGGCGATTTGATGCATGGCGTTTATATCCTTGCCTTTAATCAGCATCTGCCAACGGAAACGTCCTCTGATTTTGGCCAGCGGTGATTCAGCCGGGCCGATAATTTCCGTGATGTTCCCATGCCGGGCGCAAAGTTTTTTCGCCAGCTTGCCCAGTAGGTGAGCTTCTTCAACCAGCACATCTTTCTTTATGGACGATAAGCGCAGGTTGATTATGCGGCTGAACGGTGGGTACTGCAGAGCCTTGCGAAAATCAATTTCTTCCTCGTAAAAAGTTTTGTAGTCATGATTTTGAGCGTGTTTCAGCGCATAATGCTGGGGGTTGAAAGTCTGGATAATCACTTTTCCCGGAGTATCACCGCGTCCGCCACGTCCGGCCACCTGCGTTATCAACTGAAAAGTTTTTTCCGCGGCCCGGAAATCAGGCATATTCAGAGAAGTGTCGGCGGAAATAACGCCCACCAGGGTTATGAAAGGGAAGTCATGTCCTTTGGTAATCATTTGTGTGCCGATAAGAATATCAATTTCCCTTTTCTCCAAATCCCGAAGAATTTTTTCCTGACTTCCTTTGCGGGAAGTCGTGTCAGAATCCATTCTTTGAATCCTTGCCTGCGGGAAGAGCTTTTCTATTTCTTTTTCCAGTTTTTGCGTGCCTACTCCGTAACTTAAAATGCGGCTGTTTTGGCAGGATGGGCAAAGCGGCAGAGATTTAATTGTGTAATCGCAGTAATGGCATTTGACCACGCCCTCCGCGGCATGATTTTTCAGGGAAACGGCGCAATTGGGACAGCGGAAATTGTAGCCGCAATCGGCACAGACAAGAAATGTATCAAATCCCCGTTTGTTAAGAAAAAGCAATATCTGCTCTTTTTTGCCGAGAGTTTCTTTTATTTCTTCAGTAAGGGCATCGGAAAGTATGGGGACTTTCCCCAATTTTTCCTGCTGTGCCTTCATATCGATAATTTCAACCGCGGGCATGGGTTTTTCATCCACGCGCTGAGGTAACTCCAAATGACGGTATTTTTTTGTCCGAGCGTTGAAGCAGGTGTGAACGCTGGGAGTTGCCGAACCGGTAATGACGACAGCGGAAGACATCTTTGCTTTCAAAATCGCCATGTCGCGGGCGTTATAGCAGAGTCTTTCATCCTGCTTGTAGGATATATCATGTTCTTCATCAACAATGATTAATTTCAGGTTTTGCGCGGGGGCGAAAAGAGCGGAGCGGGTGCCGATGACCAGGTTAATCAGGCTGCCTTTTATTTGACGCCACTGGTCATAACGGACTGATTCGGCTATACCGCTGTGCAGAACGGCAATCTTTTTCTCGTCAAATCTTCCGGCAACGCGTGATATCAACTGTGGCGTTAGAGCTATTTCCGGCACAAGATAAATTGCTGAGCCTCCATTGCTTAAGACTTTTTCAATGGCTTTTAGATAGATTTCCGTTTTGCCGCTGCCGGTGACTCCATGAAGCATAATCGCAGTAAAAACTTTTTTCTCCAAACTGCCGGAAATTTCTTTTAATGCTTGCGCCTGTTGGTTGTTGAGAATTATCCGATTTTTGTTTTGACCAATCGATGAATCAAGAGAGGCGGCGCGAATTTTTTCTTTTTCAACAAAATTTATGATTCCTTTATCTCGCAATCTTTTAACAATATCTTCTGAAATATTGGATTTTTCAATCAAATCATTCAGGGATATCGCCCCGGTACTTCGAATAAATTCAACAAGTTTTTCCTGCTTATCCGTTAATTTTGCCCCGGTGAGTTTGTCTTCCTCCAGTGTTATAATTTTTTCTTTCAGAGGGGAGAGCTGTTTGCTTTGCTTTTTTTCTACATGGACAAGTCCCGCCGTTTGTAATTTTCGTATCGCTGAAGAAACGTTTTTCAGTCCGCTGATTTTACTTATGCTGCTAAGGGCTATGCCTTGAGGATACTTGTTTAAAAAAGTCAGGAGTTTTCCCTGCGCCGGTGATAGATTAATTTCTGTTTTCAGCGCGAGAGGTGTTATCCAGAAAAAATCTTTTTTTTCTGACCCGGCGGGAATCAATTCCGCCAGCGTCTTACCTATCGGATACATGAAATAATTGGCAATCCATTGGTAAAAATCAAGATCGCTTTGGCCGAAGAGAGGTTCATCATCAAGTATTTCAGTAATTAGCTTTATGCTTTTCCAATCGCAGGGCTGATTTATTCCGACAATAAACCCTGTGCGTTTTTTGTTGCCGAAAGGCACAAATACCCTTTTGCCTATTTCTATTTCATTGTGCAAATCAGCGGGAACTTCATAGGTGAAGGTTTTTTCGGAAGGAATGTTAAGAGCAACATTTATGTACATAAAATTTTATTATCACTTTTGATTTGAAAATGGAATTATTAATGGTGCCCGAATAATATTGTCATGCAGAATATATTCAATCATCCGGAAATCGCTGGACTTTGGTCATCTGCGTAGTTGTCTTAACAATTCTTTCTTCTCGTAAGTCTTAAATAGTCAGTATTGACATTTATGCAACCTTTCCAATGGTAATCCGCAAATTTAAACCGGTAAAAAATGCTCATATCATATATCTATTTAAGCTTTTACGCAGAAAAAAACATTTTTTGATGCTTGTCCGAAAGGCAGAAAAGATTTATATTGATTTTGAACTTGATATTTAATATTTAAACTTCATTCCTCCTAATTAAGAAGACTGGTAACATCAGGATTATTAAAATCATGGATAAATTTGCCAATTATATTCTTCAGGAAAAAATCCACGAGACCAGAAACTCAATTATTTATCGTGGACACAAAGAAAATGAAAGTCAGACGTTCATCATTAAACTGCTGAAAACGGCATATCCGACCCCTTCGGAAATCGCACGGTTCAGGCAGGAATATACTCTGATTAAAGGCCTCGATCTGGAAGGAGTGATCAGGACATTCGATATAATCAGCTCCGAGGATAGATTTGCGCTTATCCTGGAGGACTTTGATGGTGTTTCCATCAAAAGCCTTCCGGATGATAAAAAGAGATTTGATTTAAAATCATTTCTGGAAATTTCAGCAAAGATCGCCCAAACGCTGGGAAGCATTCACGTGAAGAAAGTTATTCACCGGGACATCAAGCCGCACAATATTTTAATCAACCAGAAAACTGGAGCGGTAAAGATAACTGACTTCGGTATATCAACAGTTCTGACCCATGAAAACGATGAGGTTTACAATCCGGATTTCATAGTCGGTACATTGGCGTACATGTCCCCCGAGCAGACGGGGAGGATGAACCGGGCAGTGGATTATCGGACAGACCTTTACTCTCTGGGGATCACTCTTTATGAAATGATCACCGGCAGACTTCCCTTCGAATCTCACGACCATGATCCGATGGAAATCATCCATTCCCATATTGCAATCATGCCTAAACCTCCGACCAAACTCGATGCAGGTATACCCGTGATTATCTCAGACATCATCATGAGGTTGCTGTCCAAGAACCCGGAAGAAAGGTACCAAAACGGCTTCGGCCTGGAGGCTGATTTAAGGAAATGCCTCAAACAACTGGAGGCAAAGCAAAAGATTGAAGCATTTGAACTGGGAAGAAATGACATATCCGACAGGTTCATAATACCGCCAAAACTTTTCGGCCGGGGAAAAGAGATAGGAGAATTGATGTCAAGTTTTGATGCTGTTGCTGTCCATGAAGAGGATGTCGCGGTCATGGTTGTCGCTGGTGCTCCGGGGATCGGCAAGTCGGCAATGATAAATGAAATACATAAACCAATCGTGGCCAGAAGAGGATATTTCATATCGGGGAAGTACGAGCAGTTCCGCAGGGACAAGCCCTACAGCGCCATTATCCAGGCTTTCCAGGTGCTTGTGAAGCAGATACTATCCGAGAGCGAAAAAAAGATCAGCATATGGATGGAAAAGATTTTAAAGGCAGTAGGAACCAGCGGCAAGGTTATCACCGATGTTATCCCGGAAGTGGAGATGATCATTGGAAAACAGCCGGCATTGCCCGTCCTGGATCCTGAAGAGTCTAAGAACAGGTTTAATTTTGTCTTTGGAAAATTCATGAGCATCTTTCCGGAGCAGGAGCATCCCATTGTTCTGTTCTTGGATGATTTGCAATGGTCCGATCTGGCCAGCCTTCAATTCCTGAAAAATATTCTGACAGGATCGGAACTGAATTATTTCTTTTTAATAATTTCCTATAGGGATAACGAGGTGGGAGAAACCCATCAGGTTATGGACTTCCTGAAGCATCTGGAAAAGAACAAGTTAAAGCTGGACAGAATAACGCTTGGTGCTTTGAAAACGAGGGACGTAGCAGATCTCATCAAATATTTTCTAAGGTGTTCCGAGGAGAGAGGATTGGCACTGGCTGAACTGGTGATGGAAAAGACAGGAGGCAATCCGTTTTTCGCAAACCAGTTTCTGCATACTTTATATAATGAGAAGATGATTGTCCATAAAGGCGCTCTTGGCTGGCAATGGGATGTGGATAAGATCGGCCGGATGCAGGTGACGGACAATCTGGTAGAGATGATGGCCGGAAAAATCGGCAAGTTGTCAAAGGATACGCAGGAGGTCTTGAAGTTATGCGCCTGTGTCGGCAACAGGTTCGATCTCGAGACTTTGGCTGCGGTGCGGGGCATATCTATAGATAAGGCGCTTGGCGATCTCACTGAGGCCATCAATGAAGGAATGGTGAGCCAGATTGGAAACATGTACATCTTTCATCATGACCGAATCCAGGAAGCGGCGTATTCGCTGGTAGGAGAAACTGAAAAATCAGCGCTTCATTATAAGATAGGAAAGCTGACATTTGATACAGCTACTGAACATGAGCGACAAAACAAATTATTCTACATAGTGGATCAGCTCAACCTCGGCATCAAGATGATAAAGGACGCCAAAGAGCTTGAAGAACTGGCACGTCTTAACCTTGAGGCCGGCATAAAGGCAAAAGATTCAGCAGCCTATAATCAGTCATTCCGCTATCTTCAAAAGGGCATAGATCTGTTGGAAAATGATTCATGGCATAGCCAGTATGAATTGACGCTCACTCTTTATACGGAAATGGTGGAGGTCTGTTATCTGTTAGGCGATTTTGAAAAGATGAATCGCATGGCGAAAATTGCCATAAATAATGTGAAACAAGCCTTGGACAAGGCAAACATTTATTTCAATCTGATCAATGCCCTGAAGGCCCAAAGGGATTATGTCGGAGCGATAAATATGGCCCTACCGGTGTTGAGGGAGTTTGGCATAAGATTGCCCAAAAATCCCTCGAAGATAAGAGTCGCTCCCGACCTGCTCAGAACGATTATCAGAATATACTGGATGGATGCCGAAGATTTTATCAGCATGCCGAAAATGACTGATGCGAGGGGGATTGCCATTACCCGCCTTTTGATATCCCTTGGTCATGCTACATTCTTTGTCAATCCCAATTTATTCGCTATAGTTGTAATGAAGGGCATCAATCTGGGATTAAAGTATGGATATACTGAGGGTCTTCCCTTTGCCATTACAGCATTCGGAGCAATTATTCTAGCAGCCTTTCAGGATATAAACGGCGCGTATAGGTTCGGCAATATGGGAATAAAGATAGCCAAGGCGTTGAACTTGAGAAAGATGGAATCCAGGATATGCTTTGTATACAACATGCTGATAAGGCACTGGAAAGAGCCGTTGAAGAACTCTTTAGAGCCGGGGCTGGAGGGCTACAGGCTTGGAAAAGAGACAGGTGATCTGGAATATGCCGCATGGAATCTTCATATATTCGGTACGGTTGCCGCCCTAATTGGCATGGAACTGTCTGAATTTGAGAGTGAGATGTCCAAACACAACAAGATAATATACGAGATGAATCAGGATTCTGTGGGCACTCTGCATTCGGTTGTCTGGCAGTACATTTTATGCCTGCTTGGCAGGACGGATGATCCACTGAAGATAAAGGGCGAGATACTGGACGAGACAGAGATAGAGCCTAAATGGATCAAGGAGAAAAACCGTCCGGCTCTTGCCGTATTCTATTGGTTGAGAGTGATGCTTCACTTTATGTTCAATGAATACGCGCTTGCTCTCAAGGATTCCTCAAACTATTTAAGATATCACGACGCTTTGGCAGGTTCTCCGTTAGATTACTATTTTTACACTGCTGACGCTGTCTCCAGGCTCTACGTACTGAATGAGGTATCCTGGCTGAAGAGAAAGATATATCTTATGCGGGTGAGAATAAGCAAATTGAGAATGAGGATATGGGCCATATTTTCCCCGACGAACAAGCTGCATTTATATTATGCGATTGATACTCTGTGGGATATTTTTGTCAAAAAAAATATATCTCGAGGTTTGGAAGGATTAAAACTTACCATCAAAACCACGCAGAAACATAATGATATCGTCATTGAGGCTATTGCCAATGATGTTGCCGGCAGCTATTTCCTTTCTATTGACGAGAAGGAATTGGCCAAGACTTTATTTAGAAGATCGTCACTTAAAGGAGGTTTCGGCAAAGAGCTCATATCTTCATTTAAAAACGAGCAGGCTAAGCATTATCTTACCGCATCCTATCGTTGCTATGAGAGATGGGGCGCAATAGGCAAACTGAAGCAGCTTAAAAACCTTTACCCGAATATACTTGGTTCTCCTGAATCGTTGCGAGAAAAGGCGAATGACAGCACCGACACGACAACCGGCAAAAGCACCATTGTATCCCTTGACCTTTCCACAGTCATGAGGGTTTCCCAGGTAATCTCCAGCGAGATTGTGCTGGATCGACTCCTGAGAAGGATCATGCACATGTCCATTACCAACGCCGGAGCCCAGCGCGGGTATCTGATTCTGGAGTCGGAAGATGAAGAACTGATTATCGAGGCCAGCGAAGATGTGGATAAAAAAGAAGCCCTGGTGATGCAGTCCGTACCGCTGCAGGACTGTTCTGACATCTGTCAGGCCATTGTCAATTATGTTCACCATAGCGGGAAAGACGTTGTTCTCGGCAATGCCGCGCAGGAAGGCCCCTTCATCAACGATCCCTACATCATGCGCACACAGAGCAAATCAGTCTTGTGCGCTCCGATTATGAGCAAGGGCAAGGTATCGGGCATTCTGTATATGGAAAACAACCTGAGTGTGGACGCCTTTACTCCGGAGCGTCTGGAGATTCTCAGAATTTTTTCCGCGCAGGCCGCCATATCCATTGAAAACGCCCGCCTATTTGAGTTGGCTACCACCGACGGCATGACCAAACTCTATGTGCACCGTTACTTCCAGCTTCTTTTGGACAAGGAACTGAATCAATCCCAGCGGCACAACAAAATATTTGCGCTCATCATGATGGATATAGACAACTTTAAAGATTTCAATGATACCTATGGTCATCAACTGGGCGACACCGTCTTGAGGAACGTTGCCCGGGCTGTCAAGAATACCTTACGAGCCGAGGATATTGCGGCGCGTTATGGCGGAGAAGAATTTGTCGTGATTCTTCCCGAAACGGACGCAAAAAAAGCCATGATGATTGCCGAGACAATCCGCGCAAGCGTGGCCGCGGTAGAGATTCCTCATGAAACCAAGAAACTGCATGTGACCATCAGCCTCGGTGTCTCAGCTTTTCCGGAGCATGGAGGAGAAAAGGAAGCCCTTATCCGTTCAGCCGATGAGGCTCTATACACATCCAAACGCAACGGTAAGAATCGTGTCACTCTGTATGAAAAGTAAGCATATCTGAAATTTCAGATAAAAAATCAATTGCGTCTTTCAATCAGTAGTCCTCAATTTTCTTTTTTCTAATTTTATGCTAGTATCTAAATTATAATCTTTAATGTATGCAATATTAACACCGATCCATATAGTTAATATGGGAAAGGAGTTGTCTTATGACAAAATTAAAATATCTAATAATTTTAGCCATTATTTGTATGTTTATAACGGGTTGCGGGACAGTAATAAGTCAATATATAAGCCACAACCAGATTGGCAATAAAATAGAATACAAAAATAAAAAACAATATAGAACAGAAACGTGCGGCATTGGGCAACCAAATGTTTACAGCGGCAGTGCCTTTGACTTGCGGGCACTATTATCACCGTTTATTTGTAAAAGGGGTAGAGAAGGCGGTTTAAGATATATATACTATTATCCGCTGGTGTTGCCGGGGGTAATTATTGATTTACCATTAAGTCTAGCGGTAGATACTATAATTTTACCTTACACCGTATATAGACAAATAAAATACGGAAGCATCATAGAATTAAAAGAAAAGTAAATTATCCCCCGCCAAGCAGCTAAGGCCAATATTTTGTTTTTTAAAGTAAAAAGCCCCGATAACGGGGCTTTTTAACAAGTTTATTTTTAAAGATTACTCACCTTTGAGTTTCTCGAGTTTTTCCTGTTTGGTTTTGCAGTCGATGCAGAGAGTGGTAACGGGTCTGGCCATAAGTCTTTTCTCGGATATTGGGCCACCGCAAACCTCACAGATGCCGAATGTTCCATCATCGATTCTTTTGATGGCTTCCTGCATCTTCATTATGAGTTTGCGTTCCCTGTCCCGGATACGTAATTCAAAATTTCTGTCACATTCCAAAGATGCCCTATCATTTGGGTCAGGATAGTTTTCTTTACCGTTAGTCATTTCGGTAACAGTTTTGCCGGCTTCGCTCAGTAACTCATTAATTTTCTGTTGAAGCATTGTCTTATAAGCCTTCATCTTTTCTTGTTTTGCTTTTAAACTTGTATGTTTTTCCAAAATGATTCTCCTTACCCGAAAAACTTGGTCGCATTTATTATATAAAGATAATTTATTTGTAAAGAGAAATTTTTATCAATAAAAATTTTTATTCATAAAGGTTACAATCTTAAATAACATGAGTGAAATCAATTATTTATTTATCCTCGCAATAAAGCTTTTTTATCTTTTCCACAATGTTTGTTGTTGATTTACCTTCAACTTCAGGAATTATCACCACCTTGCCTCCCCATTTTACTACATCTTCCCGTCCGACAACTTTATCTTTCGGCCAGTCGCCGCCTTTGATAAGAACATCCGGCTTCAGGAAATTGATTAGTTTTAAAGGTGTTGATTCCGGAAATATTGTTACAAAATCTATAAATTCGAGCGCGGCAAGAATTTCAGCTCTTTCTTTTTCGGTCATCAGCGGTCTTTTTTTGCCTTTGATTGAACGGACGGAAGAATCGCTGTTAAGGGCGAGAACCAAAACATCGGCGTTTTTTTTAGCTTCGCGCAAATAACGGATATGACCCACATGCAGAATATCAAAACAGCCGTTGGTAAAGGCAATTTTCTTACCTTTTTTCCGCAAAGCATTCAGTTTCTTTAGCAGAGCTTTTTTGTCTAATATTTTGTTCATTTTATTCCTTGATTTTTTTAATTTAATCAATTTTGTGGAACTCTCGCCAGTGTCAAGATTGCAACATTCCGGGCTCTGGATCTCATTAGTATTTTTGCGCATTCGTTGACAGTGGCACCGGTTGTATAAACATCATCAATAATAATTATATTTTCACCTGCAATTTTATTCTTGTCAATTATTTCAAAGGCTCCCTTTACATTTTGTTGCCTTTCTTTTTTATTGGAACCGGTTTGAGTCAGGGTAAATTTGTGTCGTTTCAGAAGTGAAAAGTTAACGGGAATCTGCCGTGATTTTCCTATGGCGTTTGCCAGAATAAGAGATTGATTGAAACCCCGTTCACGGAGTCTTTTGATATTCAGGGGGACCGGTATGATTAAGGAATAATCGGCAAAATTGATATCTGGAAAGTTATAATCAGCCATAAAAGAAGCCAGAGTTTCTCCTATGGAGATGTGGCGTTTGTACTTGAATTGATGAATCGCATTAAGAATAATATTTTCGTAACTGAATATGGCACGGGCCAGAGAAAAATAAGGTTTTTTCTCTAGGCAGTTTCTGCATAAGTGGCTTTCCGCCGGAGAATCGGGAAAAGTTGTGCCGCAGATAGGGCAGATACAGCCGTTTATAAATTTAATTTTTTCTTCGCAGGTGGAACAAAATATTTGACTATTGGGTTGGTGCAGGATTTCAGCACAGCCCAGGCATTGGAGAGGGAAGATAACTTCACTTAAATTATTTAGAACCTGAGCCAGACTCATGCCATTTCCCCGCTTAATCTTTTTATTTCCTTTTTGTTTTCATTCACCTTCATACGGGGGGCATCCCACAGATTTTCAATATCGTAAAAAGTTCTGGTCGGTTCATAAAAGACGGAGATTACAACATCGTCATAATCAAGCAAAATCCACTGACCGTTGGCTTCACCCTCAACCCCAAGCGGCCTTATTCCCGCTTTCTTTAAAAATATCTGGATTGCCTGGGCGATTGCCTGAACCTCGCGTTCAGATGTTCCGCTGCAGATAATCATATAGTCGGTGAATGCGGAAATTTTCTTTAAGTTTAAAACAACTATTTCCTTTGCCTTCTTCTGTAAAGTGGCGTTGATGCATAAAATAAGACGTTCTCTGGTTACATTTTTTTTAGCCGCCAAATAGACCTCCTGTGTGATTTTTAAAGACTTATGCCACAAATAAGATAAATTGACAACTTTACAGTTAGAATGGTCAATCTTTAAAAAGCGTAAACGGTTTCAATGTCAGTTATTTTTTGTTCCCCTCTTATCTTCAAATTAAGGTTTCAATTGATAAGCTCAGTCAGCTTGTCCTTCGAGGGCAGACCAATCGCGGTATTTTTTTACAGCTCTAACTTTAATGATCAACAGCATTGGTATGCTTCTGATATCGTACTGACGTGAGGTTTGAATATTATCGTCAACATTGATCTTCACAATATCACTGTCATCAACGTGCTTGACCAATTGAGTTGTTTGATGTCATTAATATAAATCAACGGTAAAGTCGATGGCCGTGTCATCACGATTTTAAACAGAAAGGCGATAAAGGAATTGGTACACGGAGACTGAGATTTTGCATAGGAACAAATTAATTTTTTCGATTTTATTTCAAGCCAGACGGAGTAAACATAGTAGCTGTACCTGGAGTTTGTCCTATGACAGTTTTATGTGCTACAAAGCAAAGCAGGAGATGTGTCCCTGATAAGTCTAAAATAATAATGTAAATTTTCTTGGAAATATTATGATCATAATTAAATTATACACAACGAAATAAACTATAAAAATTATGACGGGAAAAGAAACAAATATGAGATCAAGTAATGTGACGGAGATTATTTTGGAAAGTATTTCCGAAGGAGTTTTTACAGTTGATGAAAAGTGGTTAATTACATCTTTCAATCGTGCGGCTGAAAAAATAACAGGGATTCCCCGTCAGGAAGCAATCGGTAAACATTGCTGGGATGTGTTTCGCTCCAACATGTGCGAAAGGGACTGTGCTTTGCGCAAGACCATGAAATTAAAAAAAAGTATTATTGACACTTCGACATACATTGTTAACAGTGAACAGCGGCGTATTCCGGTAGTTGTATGCACATCTCTTCTCCAGGATAAAAATGGCCGCATTTTGGGCGGTGTGGAAACTTTCCGGGATATGAGTTTAGTCGAGGAACTTAAGAAAGAACTGGATGCCCGCTATCAGGTTGGTGACATAATCAGTACAAGTCCTAATGTGAAAAAAATCTTCAGCATACTTCCCCAAATAGCGGAGAGTGGTTCTTCTGTTTTAATTCAGGGTGAAACAGGAACGGGAAAAGAACTGCTTGCCCGGGCGATTCATGATTTGAGTCCGCGACGGAAAAACCTGTTTATACCGATTAACTGTGCCGCTCTGCCGGATACTCTTTTGGAATCGGAGCTTTTTGGTTACAAAGCCGGTGCCTTCACTGACGCGAAGAAAGACAAGGCAGGGCTTTTTGCCGTCGCCAGAGGCGGGAGCCTTTTTTTCGATGAAATCGGGGAAATCAGTCCGGCATTTCAGGTTCGCCTGCTCAGGGTTCTGCAGGATCAGGTTTTTCGTCCGCTGGGAGCTATTAAGGATGAAAAAACGGATGTGCGCATTATTGCCGCTACCAACAAAAATTTACAGGATCAGGTTAATAACGGTTCCTTTCGGGAGGATTTGTTTTACAGGATTAATGTTGTTTGTCTGTCCTTGCCGCCATTGCGCGAACGCAAAGAAGATATACCACTTTTGACCGAACATTTTATCCGTAAAAACAATTTATTGCGTGCGAAAAAAATAAGTGGTTTTAGCCAGGAAGCGCTGGCCTTACTAATGTCTTATAATTTCCCGGGCAATATTCGTGAATTGGAGAATGTTGTTGAACGTGCTTTTGTTTTATGTCGTGAAGGTCAAATTACGCCCCATTGCCTGCCGGAAAAGATAGTCGGTTTAAGCCGTTCTTTGGAAACATCATTGAGCGTAGATGGCGCAATAAAAGTCATGGAAGCCAAAGCAATCAGAGATGCACTGGATCATAATAGTAATAACAGGCTGGCTGCTGCCCGCGAGTTGGGAATGCATAAAAGCACATTTTTCAGAAAAATCAAAAAGCTTGGTATAGATTTGCCGAAAAAGGACGGAAGATGCAAATCAGGATAACTACTTATATAGTAGCTATTATGAGACTATAATCGTGTTGTGAGTCGCTTTAATGCAACTATATCCGTTCTTATCAGTCTTTAAAATCACAGAATAAATTATCTAATCATTTGTAATAATTAAATTATTTTAAATATTAGTAATTTTTTAATATTGGCATATAAAATGCTAAATTATGATTACGATGATGGTCAGGCATAAGAAAATAGCCATGACGGTGTGGAATGATATCATTTCTCCGGTTTTTGATTCTGCAAATCGTGTACTTATCGTAGAAATCAAAGACGGTAAAGTATTCGGTAGCCGTTATGAAGTGTTGGGTCCGGAGTTGCCTTTTTCACGCGCGTTGAGATTATCAGGATGGGGCATACAAGTTTTAATATGCGGAGGTATTTCTATCGGATTTGCACGAACAATGGAAATATACGGTATTGAAGTAATTCCATTTATAACCGGCAATGTTCATAGAGTATTGGATGCCTACTTGAGTAACACATTGATGGTTAATAATTTTTTTATGCCTGGATTCAGAGGCGGATGTCGTCGCAATCGTTTTCGCGGCGGCAGAAGATAAAAATGAAAAAATAAAAGAAAGGAGGATTTTATGCCAGGTGGAGATAGAACAGGTCCTGCAGGATTAGGGCCGATGACAGGAAGGGGCGCAGGTTACTGCGCTGGTTATACTGTCCCCGGGTTTGCCAATCCGATTTTTGGCCGTGGCTATGGTTTTGGTTATGGTCGGGGTCTGGGATTGGGTTTTCGAGGCGGACGCGGTTGGGGGCGCTGGGGATATCCCTATTCGCCTTATACAGCTTATGGATACGCTGCACCTTTTACGGTTCCTTACGGAACTGCCCCTACCCGGGAGCAGGAAATTGATGCTCTTCAGGAGCAGGCAAAGTATTTTGAAGAAACTCTTGCTGAAATAAAAAAAAGGATGAGCGATTTGGCATCTGAAAAAAGTAAAAAATAAATGTTCATTAATTTTTAAATAGCAAGAACTCAAAGATGATAGGCCACCGGGTAAATGGTGGCCTATCATTGCAAAAGAGATTTGATTCCTGGGGCAAAAAAATTCAGAGCGAACTGACATGGTTATAGGCACATGTAGTCCAGCACGAAGTGGACCATCTCGACAGCATCTTAATGTGTGATGATGGCAAAGAGAATAAAAAACATGGAAAATAAAAAATTAATCACTGTTAAAATTGATGAAGATAATTGCATAGGATGCGGACTTTGTGCTGAGGTCTGTCCGGTTGACGCCATCACAATTGATAAGGTGGCAAAAATTGATGCAGAACTTTGTTTGGGATGCTGCGCTTGTATTGGTCAATGTCCAAACAACGCCATTTACACGGAAAGAAAAGAAACCGACTCATTTTTTGATTCTTCAGAGTCGTCATATTCAAGAGTGAACACCGTCCGGGAACCGGAACTAATTTCCCGTCGTCCGTTTGCAGGAAGTCCGTCCGGTTTTCAACGGACACAGACAAGTGGCCTTTTGGATCGAGCGATTGATTTCTTCGTCGGCAATGCCAGACGGGGGTCGGGCCGGGGACGTGGCATGGGTAAGGGACAAAGTCGCGGCATGGGAGGCAGAGGCATGGGTCGTGGAAATAGAAGAAGATCATAGACCATGGGAGTAAAAAATCTTCATCCGTCTTTTTTCCGATACTGACGATAAAGGTGATTTGTTATCTGATTTGACGGCTATATGGTGAATCGGGTAAAATTAACCGTTTTTGGACAAAGATTGGCAACAAACCATAAAAGCAAAAAGCGAAAGATCATTGGAGATTAATACGGTTGACAGAATTATATGTTCAAGGTAACATTATTACAAATTAAATAATAAAAATGAGAGAAAAAAATGCCTTTTTATGAATATCGATGTGGAAAATGCGGTAAACAATTTGAAAAAATTGTTTCGATATCAGAAGCAGACAAAAAACAAGTTTGCCCATACTGCGGAGGGAAAGATACAGAAAAATTGATTTCTGTTTTTTCAGCTAGGTTTGCTTCAACAACTGGAAATTCGACCGGTGGCGGGTTTACTTGAGGAACAAGCGGTTGCTGACCGCGGTCGCGGTCATTACCAGGACAGTTAAGCAATATGACCAGGATGGTGTGGTTATTGCTATAAACGGTCCTTCGAAGTATTTCATTATATGAAATGTATTATGAATTTTTCGGTTATTTCAGTATTCATTTATTGTCCACTGAAAACAAAGCGACTCTAAATTCAGACCAGACAGGTTCTGCTATAAGTATTGTTTCAAAAATTGGATTAAGTTTTTTGGTAGAATTATTTTTGGGCTAGAGAAAACAATACATTAATAGCTGGCCATGTTTAAGTATTAAGGAACTTCCATATTTGTAATCATCATCTGATTTTAAAGAAAGTTAGAAATAAATATAAAGAAAGGAGTATGGCATTATGAAAATTGCTGTTACATCTACAGGACCAACGCTGGATGATTCCGTCGAGGTGCGCTTTGGGCGGTGCGAATATTTTTTAATTATTGATCCGGATACGCTGGATTTTGAAGCGATCCAGAATCCCAATATTGCTTTGGGGGGTGGTGCAGGTATTCAATCCGCTCAATTGATGGCTAATAAAGGTGTGGAAGTTGTATTAACCGGTAATTGTGGACCTAATGCATTTCAAACATTCGGTGCAGCTGGCATCCTTGTGATCACAGGTGTTGCTGGTCAAGTGAAGCAGGCGGTTGAGATGTACAAATCCGGTAAACTGGCGAATGCCGAAACCCCCAGTGTGCAGAGCCACTTTGGCATGGGCGGTGGCAGAGGCAGAGGTGGTGGAATGGGTGGCGGCAGAGGTGGCGGCATGGGTGGTGGCAAAGGTGGTTCCGGAAGAGGATTTGGCATTTAGTCTATTACCGACGCCGGTAACGAAAAGAAATTTGTAAGGGTACAAAGAGGTCAGAACGGATTAATTTGTGAATGGTTTATTGACCACTTGAATATAGTTATTTATGCGTGTTCCGATTTAAAACCGGAAAAATCTTGGAAGCAACAAAATAAGAATAAAGGAAAATCATATGGCCCTTATGAATGCCAAGCAGTATGAAGCAAGTTTAAGAAAATTAAATCTTGATGTATGGATGTTCGGGAAAAAAGTCAAAAATGTTGTGGATAATCCTATCATCCGGCCATCCATGAATGCGGTAGCCCTGACTTACGAGTTGGCCCACAAACCTGAATACGAAGATCTCATAACGGCAACCTCGCATTTGACAGGGAAGAAAGTCAACCGTTTCTGCCACATTCATCAAAACACACAGGATCTGGTCAAAAAGACAAAGATGGGTAGGTTAATGGGCTTTAAAACCGGTTGTTGTTTTCAGCGGTGTGTCGGTATGGATACTCTCAATGCCCTGTCGATTACGACTTACAATATCGATAAAAAATGCGGCACTGAATATAACAAGCGCTTCCTGAAATATCTCGAATACGTGCAGGAAGAAGACCTCACCTGTTGCGGGGCTATGACCGACACAAAAGGCGACCGGTCTCTCGCACCCCATCAGCAGAAAGATCCGGACATGTTTTTGCATGTCGTCGAAGAGCGCAAGGACGGCATTGTGGTGTGCGGGAACAAGGATCACCAGACCGGCGCGGTCAATTCTCACGAGATCATCACCATGCCCACCATCACGATGAGAGCGGAAGACAAGGATTATGCCATTTCCTTTGCTATCCCGAGCGACACCAAAGGCCTGACTTATATTATGGGCCGCCAGTCATGCGACACCCGGAAGCTCGAGGGCATGACGATCGACCGCGGCAATATGTACTACGGTGGCCATGAAGCGCTGGTGGTGTTCGATCATGTATTTATCCCATGGGAAAGGGTTTTTATGTACAAGGAATTCGATTTCACCACGGAACTGGTGGAAAATTTCGCAGCCTACCATCGCCAGAGCTACGCGTGCAAAAGCGGCGTCGGCGATGTGCTGATCGGCGCAACGCAAACCATTGCGGAATACAACGGCGTGGAAAAGGCGGCGCACGTCAAGGACAAAATCGTGGAAATGAATCACCTCAACGAAACGCTTTACTGCGGCAGCATCGCCTGCGCGTCAGAGGGGCATAAGGAAGCCTGTGGAACCTATCTGGTGGATGTGCTTTTAGCCAACATCAGCAAACACAATGTGACCCGCTTTCCTTATTTGATTGCCAGATTGGCTCAGGATATTGCAGGAGGTATCATGGTGACGCTTCCTTCGGCGGCGGATTTTGATTCGCCTGAAATCGGCAAATGGCTCAAAAAGTATTATCAGGGAAAAGCCGATGTCAAGACGGAAGACCGTCTGCGCATTTTGAGACTTATCGAAAATTTGACATTGGGAACTGCTGCGGTGGGATATCTCACGGAATCCCTGCATGGAGCGGGCTCGCCACAGGCGCAGCGGATTATGATCACCCGCAGGATTAATCTCAAGGAAAAACAGAAAATTGCCAAACAGCTGTGCGGAATAGAGAAAGGGGATCAATTAAGCTGAATACAAATGGAAACAAAACTCTGCGGTAAGGGCAGTCTTATCGAATAAAATAGGAGAGAAAAATGTCTAAAATAACATCAGTACCCGCAGAGGTAATTAAAATAGGAATTAAATATTGCGGAGGTTGTAAACCTGAATACGACCGGGTACAAACTGTCAATTCCCTCAGGGAGAATTTGAAAGACATTATCAAACTTGTTTCGTATAACGATCCGAACGCGCAGGGAATACTTGTCGTCGCCGGTTGTCCAACCGCCTGCGTGGACCTGACACCGTTTGCCGGGCGTCCGGTTTGGGTTGTAACCAGCTTAAAGGAAGTTGAAGTGTTTGTTGGAAGGATGGGTAATTCAAAAGACGAAAAAAATCTGCAGAAATTGTTCCGGTGGTTGTCCAAAAAGACATTATCTGCAGAAGCAATCAATTATACCCGATATATTTTACAATTTGCTATGATGAAATTCAGGCATAACTAATAACTAATTTTGATGGGACCGATATGCAGTCAGGTATATAAAATCATGCATCAATTGGAACCGCTTTATCCTCGTGTTACGTTTTTAGATATGGATTTCGACACGCGGGGAGCACGTTTCATTAAGGTTTTGCCGGAATGCAGATCATTCATGGGTCTCCCGTTTACGATTTACTACAATAAAGGAAAAGTTGTCCGGGCAACATCCAGCATTCAGACGAATGAGCAGATTGTTGCTATATTGGATGAAGAATTTG
>JAFGLS010000127.1 GCA_016927935.1 Syntrophaceae bacterium | reverse complement strand
TGACATAAAGATGCCGGGGATAAACGGGGTTCAGACTTTCAGGGAAATAAAGAAGATAGATGACAAGGCTGTCGTGATTATGATGACGGCCTATTCCGTGGAAGATTTGTTGAAGGAAGCTTTGGAGGAAGGGGCTTATGCAACTATTTATAAGCCTTTTGATGTGGATAAAATCATATCCGTTATTGAAAAAGTCTATCATGAAAAAGTTCTTATTCTGGTGGTGGATGACAAATTCAACGACAGGGAAACACTAAAGACGATACTTGCGGAAAAGGGGTACAGAGTGGCTACGGCAAGTGACGGCTCTGAAGCAATTGAAATGGTCAAGAGCAGGCACTATGACATCATTTTTTTGGATGTCCGGCTTCCCGGCATGGACGGTATGGAGACCTTTGAACGCGTTAAGGAAATAGATCCGGAGGTAACAGTAATTATGATGACCGGCTATACGGAAGAGGATTTATTGAAGCAAGCGGTCAGCGAAGGCGTTTATACCTGCGTGCACAAGCCTTTTAATATGGAAAAGCTGATAGGGATTGTTGAAAGTATAACCAAGGAGAAGAAAAAATGACGCGAGAGACTACTAATATACTGGTGGTCGAAGATGACGTAGGTTCGCGCCTGACCCTGTGCGGAATACTGGAAGATGTTGGATACAAGGTTACGGGGGTGGAAAAGGGAGCCGAGGCTATGGAAGCTATACAAAACGGCGAATTTGATGTGATAATCGTTGATATAAAATTATCCGATGTCGGAGGAATGTCGGTTCTGGAGCTGGGCAAAGAGGTAAATCCCGAGGTGGCCGTGATAATCATGACTCTCTATGCCAGCATCGAAACCGCTGTAACCGCAGTGAATGAGGGTGCTTACACCTATTTTGTTAAACCCTTCAACATGGATGAAATGAAAACTGCCATTCTCAACGCGCTGAGGCAGCAGAAGCTTTTTCGCGAGAACAAAAGACTTGTGGACGATCTACAGCTGTCCAACAAACTGCTGTTTGAAGCGAACAGTCAATTAAGAGCAGCCACTGAAGCAAAATCTATTTTTCTGGCCAATATGTCTCACGAACTGCGTACGCCGCTCAACGCCATCATTGGTTTTTCCGATTTGCTTTTAGGCGGTATCGGAGGCGAAATCAATAATAAACAAAAGCAATGCCTGGAAGACATTTTGAACAGCGGCAAGCATCTGCTGACACTTATCAATGATATCCTTGACCTGTCCAAGGTGGAGGCGGGAAAGATGGTTATCAAGCCGGAAAACCTGAATTTAGCGGATGTCATCCGCGATGCGGTGGCAACGGTAAAACCATTAATAAATAAAACCAGACAGGAATTGTCTGTCAGTATCGCCAGTGATTTTCCTCAGGTTTATGGCGATAAGGGCAGATTGAGACAAATACTTCTCAATCTCTTAAGCAATGCCATAAAATTTACGCCTGATGGCGGAAAGATACGTATTGAGACCAGCAAAAATGGTTACCTCTGTCAGATCAGTGTTATTGATAACGGCATCGGTATCAAGAAGGAAAATCAGGCTTACATATTTGAAACTTTCACTCAATTAGATACTCCCGGAGAAAAGAAACAGGGCACAGGACTCGGGCTGGCGCTTACCCGTCAGCTTGTCGAACTGCTCGGAGGCAAGATATGGCTGGAGAGCGAATACGGGAAGGGATGCCAATTTATATTTACACTACCTCTCGCTGAAAAAGAAATAGTGTCGAATTAATAATCAATGAGTAAAAAAATACTGATAGTCGAAGACAATCCTCAGAATATGAGATTGGTGGAGATGTCTCTGTCTCTGGGTGCTGAAAATTACACCCTGCTGGAAGCGATTAACGGGGAAGACGCTTTGGAAATTGCCCAAAAAGAATTTCCTGACCTTATTATAATGGATATCCAGCTTCCTAAAATGAGTGGTCTGGATGTAACCAGAAAGCTCAGGGAACTTCCCGAGTTCAATCGAACGCCGATAATCGCAGTCACTGCCTATGCCATGCAGGAAGACGAAAAAAAAGCGCTTGACGCCGGCTGCAATGTTTATTTGCCGAAACCTATCGACGTCCGCGAACTGCCCATCATGGTTGCCGAAATGTTGTTGCTGAAATAAGAAATGTGTTCCACTAAATAATTCAGAAAGTAAGTAGAATACGTGAATCCTCAAAATCATAATCATTTCAGTTATGCAAAGACCTCACGCTATAAAGTAATGTTGAGGTTTGTACTGACTTGGCTGATCACCATTGCCATATTTATAGTTCTCTTTTCCCGGATTAGTTTCATTGAAGTATTTGAACTCATAAAACAGACCAATATTTATTTATTCGTCGCCGCTATCCTCTTTTCTATATTGACTCATGTATTCTTATCTTCGGCGAGATTGAAAAAAGTCGTTGAGATTATAGGATGCCGGCTGTCCTTTTTTGAGTCTGTTATAATAAGGATGGGTTGCAATCCCATAAAAGGCGTACTTCCTTTTAAGACGGGGGAATTAACTATTTTAGCTTATATGAATAAGAAACATAATCTTTCCTATTCCAAAGGATTTGTTTCTTTATTACTGGGATACGTTTTTAGTTTTATAGCACTAATTCTTTTTTACTCCTTCGGTGGCATTTTTTATTTCCATAGCCGGGCACAAAGGATTTTTTTTGTTTTCTTGTTTCTTCTGAATCTCTTGTTCGTAATAACTGTAAGTTTGCGAAAAATCCCGCTGCTAATAAGTGGGTTTCTAAAAAGAATTCAGAAACTGCCGGAAGAAATAAAGTCTTTGGTTGAAAAATATAACTCTCCAGCGATAAAAATCACTTTTTTTTATTCTCTGGGAATTGAAGGATCAAAATTGCTCATAATATTTCTTGTTTTAAAATCTCTCCGTATAGATATTCCCGCCGATGCCCTTTTGCTTTTTGGTTCAGCAACAATCATTGCTGCTTATCTTCCCGTAACTTACTGGGGATTGGGCATTAGGGAAGCAACAATCCTGTTTCTTTTTTCCAGTTACGCGCCTCTTGATAAATTATTGGCAGGGAGCCTTTTAATCACTTTTGTTGACGGCCTGCTTCCGGTCTTACTTGGATTATTCTTTATGAAGCCGTTTCTCAACAGCCTGTGGGGAAACACAGAAAGAGGAATCGTATCCGGAGATTTGTGAAAATTTAATTGGAAATGATAATTTATCTTACGTAGATAATAATTCCCAAATACCTTGTTGATTATCTGAATACATGTTATTTCCCGAATGCGTGGAGAAAAATACTATGAGACTGGCGTGCGTTTTTAATCCATTCAAATATAAACTACACGAGGAAAACCTGAAAATTGTCCAGCGATATTTCGGACTTTTCCCTCCTTTGTCTTTAGCATGGGTTTGTGCGATAGCCCAAAGGGCAGGGCATGACGCGCTTATCATAGATGCCCGCACATTGCGTTTAACAAAAGAAGATGTCCTAGACCGTTTGAAGGAATGGAAACCGGATATTTTGGGCTTTATGATGACTACCTACATGTTCCGGGAAACACTCGAATGGGTGAAATTTCTCAAAAAAAATTTGAAGATTCCAGTTATTATCGGGGGGTATAATCTGAGAGTTTATCCTACTGAATCGGTTTCCGTGGACGGGCCGGATTTCGGTTGCTTTAACAGTGCGTATGAAACAGTGCCGCGCCTGTTTGCAGAATTGGAAGGACAGCGCCGTTTTCAGGATGTTCCCGGTCTTATTTATAAAGAAAACGGACAGGTTAAAATGACACCATACGCCAGAGATCCGGATTTCAATGAATATCCCAATCCAGCACGGCATCTCCTGCCGAATGAACTTTATGCAGAGTTCACGACGGAAAGAAAGAATTTTACCGTTATGGTAACAAGCAAAGGCTGCCCCTATGGGTGTCTTTTCTGTGAAGCCGGTCATACGTCTTACAACCCGCGCAGCCCGGAGACAGTCGTTAACGAGATACAGGAATGCTATAAAAAGTATAACATCCGTGAGATAGATTTCTTCGATTACGATTTCTGCGTGGATCGTAAGAGAACAGAAGCCATTTGCGACGGTATAATAAAAAGCGGATTAAATGTCTCCTGGGCGTGCCGCACCCGTGTTGATTACGTTGACGAAACACTCCTTCGCCAGATGAAGGCGGCAGGCTGTTCCCGCATATACTTTGGCCTAGAGTCGGGCATACAGGAAATTTTGGATCTCCTTAATAAGGGCATCAATCTTCGGCAGATTCGTGAAGCTATTGAAGCCACCAAGGGTGCCGGCATAAGACCGCTCGGGTTCTTTCTTGTCGGTTCACCGGGTGAAACAAAGGAAACTTTTCGAAAAACGCTGAAGTTTGCCAAGTCATTGAAACTCGATTATGTGCAGTTCTCCAAACTTACAGCAAAACCTCTTACTCCATATTGGCAGCAGATGGTTGAGAATACCGGTTTTGATTATTGGCGTGAGTACATACTCGGCAATATAAAAGAAAGGCCGTTGCCGCGGCCCTGGACCAGTTTAACCAATGAGGAAATTGATCAAATGACAAAGAAAGCATATATAATATACCACTGCCGGCCGATGTTTCTTTTGCATCATACGCTGCAAGTGAAAAGTTGGAGCGAGTTCCAGCGCAAGTTATTCGCGTTAACGGAAATGATTTTCCGTCAGGAAAAAGTAAGTACAATGGATGAAAACTTTATTGCTTACCCGGAAAACAAGGCCAAAGTTTTATCGTATAAGGAAAAATATAAACAGGGCATACCGTTATAAAAATATCAGTAACAGTATCCCTTGCCTTTGGCGAATTCTAATAATTGACAATTTCCCCATTCACAAATTGTCCGCGCATCTTGGCAACCATCTTTGTTATTGCCTTGCAAAAAATAGGCAACTCCCCTGCTATGGTAGGCCAAGGCATGATAAGGATTTAGTCTTATTGTATTGTCAAATTCTTCAATGGCTTTATTATGCTGACCAAGTTTAGCGTAGATAACACCCTTATTGTAATATGCGTCTGTGTAATCAGGCTTTAGAATTATAGCTTTGTTAAAATCTTTGATTGCACTCTGAAAATGGCTGAATTCACCGTAAGTAGTCCCTCTATTATAATATATTTCAGCGAAATCAGGCTGCAGTTTAAGTGCTTTTTTGTAGTCATCAATAGCTCGATTGTATTGACCAAGTTTAGCATAAGCATTTCCCCGATTAATGTAAGCGCCGGTATAATTCGGCATTATTTTAATGGCTCTGTTATAATAATCCAATGCGTCCAATATATTTCCTTCTTCAAACACATCTAATCCTAAATTGTTCAAGGCCAAATAATTGTTCTTTGTTACCAGACATGCATGTTTAAAAAGAATGTAATCGTTTTTCCAGTAGCCGCATTGCCGCCATGCCAGAACCGCCAGGATTATTATGACAGTTGCTCCCGCGGGAATTAAAATCTTCTTGCG
>JAFGLS010000126.1 GCA_016927935.1 Syntrophaceae bacterium | reverse complement strand
GATTCTTCTTTCGGTAACATCGATTTATGAGTCAACGTATCTCTTTTATCCCTCCCTTCGGTAACATTTTTTATGAGGCAATTCGCCTCTTTAGAGGGTATTGATAATTTTTGTAATTAGTGTATAATTCAATAACATAGTATTATTAAGTGGTTCGTAATTTTGAAAACTTGTGAAGGTTCTCACCGATGGTCGGGCCGCCATTAGATATTTAAATGTCATAAGGCGGATTTCTTTTTTTATATTGGGCGTTGCCTCCGGAAGTTATAAAATCTTAAATTAGTTCTTTGGTTCATCAGAGGAAGACCGGTAAATTTGTTGCAAAAAATCTTTTAAATGATGAGTTGAGATTTTGTTTGAAGAATATGACATATCTTAAATGTTGGGGAATATTTTTATGAAAAACTCTCTTGAGCTCGGCCTGATTGGCAACTGTCATATAGGTGCTTTGATTAATGAGCAAGCGGAAATTGTCTGGTATTGCTTGCCACGTTTTGACGGTGATCCGATATTCTGTTCTCTTCTTAATGAACATCCGGACAGAGAAAGTTCCGGTTATTGCACCATTGAATTGCTGGATAATGTTGCCACTGAACAGTTCTATGTGCCCAACACTGCTGTTTTAGTTACCCGACTTACAGATAAACATGGTGCTGTAATAGAAATTACGGATTTCGCTCCACGGTTTAATCAGTATGGACGTATGTTCATGCCTATTATGATTATCCGACGCATTCGACGAATTCAGGGAACGCCTCGCATTTGTTTACGCATGCGTCCTACGTACGAATATGGCAGTAATAGGTGCATGATTAATCATGGAAGTCACCATATTCGGTATGTAGCGCCATCATGGGTTTTGCGTCTGTCAACAGATGTTTCAGTAACCGCCATACTGGAAGAAACCCCCTTTTTTCTTGAAGATACAGCCACTTTAATTCTTGGACCGGACGAAACTATTCCAGACGCAATTGGTGAATTATCACGGCGTTTCTTGGAAGAAACCATTGCCCATTGGCATGACTGGGTTAGAGACCTATCCATCCCCTACGAATGGCAGGAAGAGGTTATTCGTGCGGCAATTACTCTGAAACTAAACACATTTGAGGACACAGGTGCTATTGTAGCTGCCATGACCACTTCTATTCCCGAAGCCGCCAATTCGAAGCGCAACTGGGATTATCGATACTGTTGGTTGAGAGATTCTTATTTTGTTGTTAATGCATTAAATCGCCTTAGCACAACAAATACTATGGAGCGTTATTTAAGCTACCTCATTAATATAGTGGCCGGATCTCCAAATGGTCGTATTCAACCGGTTTATGGTATTGATGGCCGGGGTCAATTGGAAGAGAGGGAACTGTTCAGTCTTCCTGGATACAGAGATATGGGACCAGTCAGAGTCGGCAATCAGGCTTGCGAACAAATCCAACACGATGTCTACGGTTCTGCAATATTGGCAGTGGCCCATGTATTTTTTGATAAGCGCCTTGTACACAGAGGAGTCAATGCTCTCTTCACACGGTTGGAAAAACTTGGCGAAATGGCCTTTCTCGTTTATGATCATCCTGACTCTGGACCATGGGAAGCAAGAAAAAATCTGCGTATTAATACCTTTTCCAGTATTATGTGCTGGGCAGCATGTGATCGTCTGGCCAGAATTGCCGTTCACCTTAAACAAACAGATCGTTCCATTTACTGGCGGGAAAAGGCAGATGAAATCCATGATACAATTTGTAAACGTGCCTGGAACGAAAAAAAGCAGACATTTGTTTCTACATTTGAAGGAGATCTCCTTGATGCCAGTCTACTTCTTATTCACGATACAGGATTTTTGTCGGCTGATGATCCTCGTTTTTTTAAAACGGTCACTGCAATTGAGCGTGAACTCAAGTGTGATAACTACATTTACCGTTATACAGAATCAGATGATTTTGGCGTACCGGAAAATGCATTTTTGGTCTGCACCTTCTGGTATATCTATGCTCTCGTTGCTCTTAACCGCGAAGATGAAGCCCGTAATTTATTTACCAATCTTTTGACTAAACGTAACCATCATGGACTTCTTGCCGAACACATTGATCCACGCACAGGCGAATCATGGGGAAATTTTGTCCAAACTTTCAGTATGGTGGGACTGATTAATTCTGCCATCCGACTGAGCAAACGCTGGGACAGCGAATTTTAAAAGGAGGGAAAATTCATGGGGCCTCAGTCAAAGAAAAAAATAGGATCTTTTCGACTGACTATGCGTTTTATTGTTCCACTGGTCATTGCAATGACATTGCTTGCTTACGCATTGCTGCCTCTGGTGGATAAATTGACTCTGCATTGGTTTACACACGACCTCGATATTCGATCGCAGCTTATTGCCAACACTATACAAGAACCTATCGGCGAGTTTTTGGAACAGGGGAATATGGCCAGGATAAATTCCTTAATAAGACGGGTTATCAAAGATGAAAGACTCTTTGCTATGGGTTTCTGTGATGGTAAAGGTACATTACATTACAGTACACCAAAATTCCCTAAAGATATTTCCTGCCCTGATCCTAATTTACCGTCACCGGAAAAACCTTCTATCCTCAAACTGCCGAATGGAATGGTTCATGTCGCCGTAAAACCGGTTCTTGTTGCTGAAAAACCGTCGGGATATTTATTTCTCATTCACGACATGAGTTTTATAGAAAGCCGCAGTGCGGATACGCGCAAATACATAGTGCTTTTTTTTGTTATCCTCTTTCTTGTCATAGCCTTCATTACGGTGCTCGTCGCTCATTTGAGTTGGCGTGGATGGATGAGTGCAGTACGTTCTCTTTTACGCGGTGAAAGTGATGTAAAACCTTTAACAAAAGGATCTTATGCCGAATTGCAGCCCCTGATGGGTGATTTGCGTTCTTTGTTACGAACTATTGATGCGGAAAAACGATTTGCTGATGACGTTACCATTTTCTGGAGCCCGGATAAATTAAGGGAACTTCTCCGCAAACAACTGGCAGGAGAACAAATTCTTGTTGTTTCTAATCGAGAACCTTATATCCACATGAAAGGCAAAGAAGGTATCGAAATTAACCGCCCGGCTAGTGGTCTTGTAACGGCAGTTGAACCTGTCATGAAGGCTTGCTCGGGAACATGGATTGCTCATGGTGGCGGCACGGCCGATCGTGAGGTTGTGGACAAAAACGATCACGTCAATATTCCTCCGGAAAGACCTAAGTACACCCTCCGACGCATCTGGTTGTCACGTGAAGAAGAAAAAGGATATTATTACGGATTTGCCAATGAGGGATTATGGCCCCTTTGCCATATAGCTCATGTACGTCCTATTTTCAGAACGAGCGATTGGCAACATTATGTAAAAATAAATCAGCGTTTTGCGGATGCTGTTGTCAAGGAAGCAAACAGGGAAGATCCCGTCGTACTGGTTCAGGATTATCACTTCGCTTTGTTACCAAGCATGCTGCGCAAGATTCTTCCCAAATCAACGATAATAACTTTTTGGCACATACCCTGGCCTAATCCGGAATCTTTTGGCATTTGCCCCTGGCGGGAAGAGCTGCTCCAGGGAATGTTGGGAAGCACCATATTGGGATTTCACACTCCTTTTCACTGTAAAAATTTTCTGGAAACCGTGGATAGATATCTGGAAACCAGGATAGAACATGCTTCTTCTACAATCTCGCATGGCGGCAATCTGACTTTAGTGGAAGCTTATCCGATTTCTATTCAGTGGCCGCCTCCCTGGCAGGATAGTCAGCCTTCAGTAGCAGAGTGTCGGGCTGAAATACGAAAATTCTTAAAAATCGATGAAAATTGTTTAATAGCGTTGGGAGTGGATAGAATGGATTACACAAAAGGTATACTTGAACGATTAAGAGCAGTGGAGAGTCTTTTGGAAAATCATCCAGAAATGGTTGGACGATTTTCCTTAGTCCAGATTGGCGCTCCCACACGTTCGATATTGGAGGAATATCAGGCTTTTGAAGCCCGTGTTCGAGCATTGACTGCGCGTATTAACCAAAGATTTGCGAGCGGCGCTTATCAACCTGTATATCTGAAAGTTGAACATCATGAGCCGGAGGATGTCAACAGTTACTACCGTGCTGCCGATGTCTGTATGGTAACAAGTCTGCACGATGGCATGAATTTAGTCGCCAAAGAGTATATTGCCTCCCGCGATGATGAAAGAGGAGTTTTGCTGCTCAGCCAGTTTACCGGCGCGGCGCATGAATTATATGAAGCTCTGATAGTCAATCCCTATCATATTGAACAAACAGCCAACGCCCTCTATCAGGCCCTAACCATGCCCGAATTTGAACAGAGGGAAAGGATGCACAGTATGCGATTGATGGTACGCGATTTCAATGTATTCAGATGGGCGGGACGTATGCTTATTGATGCTTCAAAAATACGGCAGCGAGAAAAACTGGCTGCCAGAATTGGAGCTGAAATATGAGTATGAATGAACGTTTGTCGTATCTTTTTGGAAATGTTGCGCTTTCCAGAATGAGAAATTTTATCGGCAGAGATACTTTGTTTGCTTTTGATCTTGACGGTACTTTAGCTCCAATAACGCCCCAACCCTGTGCTATTGGAATTCCGGACTCTATTCGGCAGGAATTCATAATTCTCAACGAGCAAGCGGTTGTTGCGGTTATTACAGGGCGTTCACGTTCTGATGCTTTGCATCATCTTGGAATATCTCCGCGCTACTTAATAGGTAATCATGGAGCAGAAGGTCTTCCCGGGTGGAAAGAACGGGAAAATGAATTTTTTAATATTGCCAGCCAATGGCAATCGCAGTTGGATGAAATTTTCCCCATGAATACCCGTGATGGCATTACGATAGAGAACAAAGGTACAACCTTGTCGATTCACTATCGTCACGTTTGTAATATTAAATACACCCACAAAATTATCCTTGAGGCAATAAATAAGCTAGATCCACAACCCCGAAGAATTGGAGGGCAATTTATCGAAAATCTTATTCCTGAAAATGCACCGGACAAAGGTATTGCTCTCAGAATTTTAATGGATAAATCGGGGTGTCATAAAAGTCTCTTTGTGGGAGATGATGAAACGGACGAAGATGTATTTCGTTTAAATGATGCAAATATTTTTACCGTTCGCGTTGGAATAAATGTTTTTAGCGACGCGCTGTTTTATCTCAAAGGTCAGAATGAAATTATGCAACTCATTGGCGAAATCAACAACGAGCTCAGAAAAATTCAATAAATTACCATAGGTGATTTTTAAAGATTTTAAGTACTCTGTTGCATCTTTCGGCTTAATACGGAAAAACGGGGTCTGGAATAGGTTAATAGCCTAATAATAACGATGGTATACATGGACAAAAATTCAGAAGGCTG
>JAFGLS010000016.1 GCA_016927935.1 Syntrophaceae bacterium | reverse complement strand
GATTATTATTGCAACTCATCCATGTATTGAGAACATCTATCCCCTGTGTGGTTGGGGAAGATACTATTCCAAACAAGAAATGTGATCTCTGGACTAACTCTCCAAAAGGCGGTTGCTGTTCATAGGTGCACATCTCCTTGAGCACACGCGTCTCGGGCCAAACATATGGAATTTCAGGTTTAAGAGGATTCATGAAGTTATCTCCTTATATCAATTTTCAACAGCAATAAAAACATATCAACTGTTTTTTCTTAAGATTGTTTTATGTCATGTTTTTATAAACCAATCTATACGTTGCAGGACAAATTTCAATTTCTTGCCTGTTGCGCATTTCTTTAAGCTGTGCACCTAGCTTTTCAACAGGTTCACCTGATTCATTTACAAGAATTAATGCGCAAATAAATGGGGCTCCCTCCATTGCCGTCCAGATTTCAAATTTAATTTGCAGAGGCTCCTTTTCCAAACAATGATTTTCCACCCAGTAATAACGAATTATTTCTCCCTTAGAATTTCTCATTTCCCATGGAAATAACTTATCAAATGTTTTTTCTATACACCTGCCGTCCTCATGAAAAAAACGATTTTCTCCATCTCTCTGAAACCCCATTTTTTTTGCATAAATTTCAATAAGCCTGGGTTGCGGTTTTGAAGGATGATGAACTTTTTGTTCTTTGTCATTTTCATTGGTTAACACATTATCCTCATTATCTTCATCTACTGTCTCTTTATTTCTTTCGTCTTCTTTTGTTAAACCTTCTATTGTAGGTACTTCTTTATCATTCGATTCTGGTGGCTTTGTGTCTTCCTTATTGCTCTCTGGTTTCTCTGTTTTTTCTTTTCCAGTAATTTTAACATCATCAGGTGATACCAATTTAAAGTTTTCTTCAAAGTATTCTTTTATGTCTTCTGGTTTTCTTTCAAAACAATAATTTAGCGCAGCAGTAATATCCGGCCTGTCGAATACTCTGCCTAATGTTTCCGGTATTATTTTGGCAAGTTTAGCATTTGGTAGATGATCAACATAAAGTGTTCTATTACTCCAATGGACGTCCACTCGTCTTGGAGTGCCTGCAGGTTTCCCGTCTATGTATGGTATAATTTTAATATCTTGTGTTGTACTCCAGATGGTTTCCGCTAAGTCATTTGCTAAAATCCTGATACGATCAGTTTCTTCCTCACTCTCCAGTTCAATTCGCCTCAGTTCTTCTCCTATAAGATTTAACCATGGTTTAGATTCGACATTATCTAAAAGACTCGCATTGTCCTGCAAACGATCTTCAATAAGATTAACTAAGGGAGTTAATTTACGAAAAGGATTTGATTTTGTAATTTCTGTACCCAAAGATTGAAAATCAGCTGTTTGTTGTTTTACCCACGCATGTAAATGCTTCCACGATAGCAGTGTTTGCATGGTTAGTGCATACTTAAGCGTTTCAATTGACACCCACTCGCCGGCAAGATTAAGCCAGTGTTCACAATCTCCCCAAATTTTTTCTGGATGTCTTGATATTAAAGATTTAACTCTTTTCAGATTTTCAGGTGATAGCGTTTCTCCTGAGCGTAAAGTAGTACCAAGCCATTCGATAGCTAAATCAACCGTTGGTCGTTCAATAATTCCAATTTTTTCCCAAATTGACAAATCTTTCCAAGCTGCTTTAACAACAGCTGCATCCGGCACATCCTCTTCATTGGAGGTTATAAAAACACTATCTGCTTTTGACCATCCGCTATTTTCAGTTAGAACAATATTCTCTTTATGAAATGCGTTCTTAATTTTCTCAAAATCTTCCGTTGAACAATTATGAATCATCTGGTCAAGACGCCGATACCATTTTTCCACTTCATGAATTGGAGGATTCTCGGCTTTTGATAATGCTCTTAACCGATCCAGTATTTTTTCTGGCCCGGTTGGTTTGTTACCAACACCAAGTAAAATTAGAAGTGGCCTAACTGATTCAGTGTCATAGCTACCATGAATAAATGGCTCAACATCCATGAGAGATTCAGTTTCCGGTGTCCTACATAGAAGATCTGAAGGTTTTTGATAGAAGCCTCGCGTATCAGGCAAGCAAGGTAGTTCACGCAGTTTTAGAATCCACTTTGGTAAAAGCGGATCATAAGTAATAGAACGCGTAGTACCTGTTGTGGCTACTTGATTAATTTTAGCATTCGTTGCTTTTGACCAATAAGTTGGAGGTTGTTTGATAATTCGTTCAAACAGACGTCCCCAAAAATCATCTTCATCTTCCTGGATTATTTTCCAGTGGCTCCAATGATCGTCATCGAAGTCCCAATCTTCGATTTCAAAATAGTTCGTAACATAATGGTAATAAAAACTTCCTTTGAAATTACGCTTATTCAATTCATTCTGAAGTCCTTCTTTTGAGTATATTGATATATCTTTTTTAACAAGAGGGGGAAACGTATGAATTCCAGCACGACCTGACTGAATCCATTGCTTCCATTCCTCGGCACTGCATGACTCAAAACAATTTATATAATCTTGATGCAGAAAATGTTTTAAACACCAATTGTCTGGTAACAAGGATTCCAAGCGCCCATCTTCATCAAACAGCATTACATTATTAATATTGCGGGCATGCTTATCACGTGAAACATAATTAAAAGAACTGCCTATTGTTGCATTCATTTTACAGGCTATTTGGGCAAGTTTGATACATCTATTTTTATCTAGTGGTGATTTTGCAAAAAACAAAGAAGCCACTCTTTCAATCATTGTACTGACGTCACTAGTCTCTTCCATGCCTATTGCCTTAAGCACTGAATACGCTTCCTCAACTGCACGTTGAAGATTGTTATCTTTATTCTCTTCTGCCTCCCTGCGTTGATCGGCTAAAAAACGTGGCCAGTACTGATTTACCACCAATAGGTACTCTGAAAGGAAATTCCAATCTTCGTCAGATTGAAGTAACTTTTTTTCGCCTATGCGCACCACTTCATCTGCTGAATAAAGAACATCTTTGCTTTGTACAGGAATAATATGCAATTTTCTAATTTCAATACGTGGCTTATACATTGTAATTTCAGAAGATAGATATGCCCAAAGTATTAGTAGATTCTTCCAGTGACTTGGTCTTGGCAAATGTTTCTGCAATAGAGCTGCAAGAATATGTTCTTTGCCTATTTTTTCGACAGCATTTCATTTAACGAGTTTGTTCTTATTACTATTTGAAATATGATGTGAAACTGATGGACGTTTTAACTCATCAAATATTTCAGATATGTTTTCTGTAGGCCATACGTAGAAAATTTCATCCGGGATAATTACACTTTGACCGGATTTTTTAAGTTCATCTGTTTCAGTCAGAAGAAATTTTTCATTCTCAATAACAGAATCAAAAGACACTTCCACTTTTGCCGCACATACGCCTTCAAGTGAATTATTCTCACGATCAACATCCGTAAGAAGGTCATATGCACGCGATTTATTCTCTACGGTGTCAGACGAGTTTAACCATTTTAACATTACAGATGCGCCCAGTGAACCAGTACGCTCGAGTAGCCATCTATTGGTTGGTGATATTTCAGGATCTTTAATCTTAATACGTGCCGGATCCTGAATAAAAGGCGCATTACAGGCAAAAGGCAGCTCTGTTTCTACACCTGTCGGTAAAACAACATAAAGCCGGCCTTTGGTGCCAAGAACTATTCCTATACGGCAAGGCGGAAAGTCAATCTCCTGATGTATCACGATAAGACGTTCTTCTTTTATCTCTTCCAGAGCTTCTGCTGGAAAAGGTTCCGGTTCAGAGTGTGCCAAAATATAAGCTTTCCCCGGATCAGACTTAAGTGACATTATCTCTGTCCTTTCAACCGGTCCCTGGCCTTGCGTTTGCCAAAATAATTTCTCCTCGCCAATTTTTAAACGCCTAATGTGTTTGAAGAAGAGCAACGAAATAGGATTTTGGAGCCACTCTTTGAAATTTTTTTCTATTTCTTGCTGCCTATGTCTATCGCTGATGGCTACACGTATCAGTGTTTTGCCATCAGCGGTACTTGACTTGTCAATCCAAACAGGTTCTGTAAATCTCTTATTATTAAATTTAACGGACAAGGTTGGAGTATAGAGTTCGACTGTGTTTCCGATGCTAAATGTGCTTTTAAATCCTATGCCACGAAATCCAATAGTATGCATATCTCTTTTGTTAGAGAATCCAAAACTACACAAAGAATCGAAATGCTCCTCGGTAAAATCATCACCATTATGCTCAAAAACAAATTTATCATTTTCAATGCGCACCCAAGCATCAGTTGCACCGACATCGTCTGCATTTTGAAGCAATTCGGACAATACGTGGCGAGGACTTTGAACTTGTTTGAATAATTGGTGCCAGGGACCAGCTAGTCTCGGTTTCTGTTCCAGCAGATCCCACTCATCGGATGCATTCTTGCGAACCCGCTCAAAAAAAGCTGGCTGGCCTTTCATTTCGGCGCCTCCGCGCGAGCAATTAATTCTGCAAAATCATAGTTAACACTAGTTACACCAAAATCGGGTTCGCGCTGGAATGGCTGTCGAATATAATGGACTTGATGACCATCATCACCTTTAAACTCTACGATAGCCAGAATAAAATCTTCCGGCTTGTTCAACGAATATAAAATTTCATTTCTTGTTACAGTTATTGTCTGCGCCCCCGAATCACGACCCTTCACTTCAATAAATCTTAGTCTTCCTGTATCCGGGATTCGGCTTTCAATATCGTATCCGAGCTTTTCTGTTTCACGATCAGTAGGCTCAAATCCAAGTGTCTTTTCAACATCCATAATAATAGATCGCGCTTTTGCTGCTGATGCCTGCGTGTCGGCAGCATGTCTCGGGGGTGAAACTGTTTCACCTTTCACAAGAGATATAAATCCTTTAGGTATAATCAAGACTCCACCAATAATTACTGGGGGTAAAGGTGAGATTTGTTCTTCAAGTTTAAGTTCCTCCAGCCTCTTTTGCAATCGCCCTTGCAAATTGTCGGCGCGCTTCCTTGCTTCACGTGAATTAAGTCTTGCATTAGTTATTCCTGCCTGCTCTTGCATTTTTAACTCTTCAGAACGGTGATCCCAATAGTTTATTTCTTTTGTTAACCTTTCCTTTACTGCTTTTTCTGTTTTTGCAATTAAAGGCAGTTTATTTTCTTTAACTTCTCTTAGATGTTCCGGCACAACAACGGATATTGCATGTCCTTGAGCTATTTCTTCAAGATCGCGGCTTATCCAAGCACATTCTTCTCTTTTGAGAATAGTTTCAATGCTTGGCTCGTCTTCCTTCAGTGGCCTATAATCTAAATAAGGTGCATATTGCATATGACGTGTATTATTCTCAGCATCAATTTCTACATAAAGCATTTGCTTGGAAATAACTCTCCTTTCTCCGGTGCGTGTCAACCTAGCGTCTTGAATCGCATGTTCAAGATAAAAAAGAACACGAGGCATTGTGTTTTCATCCTTTTCATCCACCAGAATCGCACCTCTTTTTAATAAATCACGATTCCGTTCCATAGTTAGATCAATGACGGAATTTAACAATGGGTGTCCTGGACATACGAATGCAGCAAGAGGTTGCCCTTGCAATGCCATCAATGTTTTTTCAAATACAACTCGTTCATAACGTGCAGTAACTGGTTCACGAATACCTATCAAACGATCACGATTTCTTACCTGCGAAGGAACATGTGTAATTTCATATCTTCTTGCTTCACGTTGCTTAATTTTCCCACCTAATTCCACAAATGCTTTCATAAAAAAAGATTCAATGTAATGTGGTTGCAATCGTCTCGCTTCTGAGCGTTCCATTGCTTCACGAATATGGAATACGCGACTTATATCCATTGAATCATGGACAAGCGCATTTTCCTTTAATAGTTCTTTAATATGGTCATTATCAAATGCTTTATCCACTATATCTGTCAGGTATGCCTTTTTTTCAGGACTTTCACCATATCTGATAGCCTCGATAAGCAGCTCTCGCAAAGTTTTACCTTCAAATTCCAACTTGCCTAATACGTCAAAAACCTGACCGCCCAATGACTGACGTGCTTGTTCAAGCTTTTCAAGAAGCTTTCTATAAACATCGCCTTCTCGTGTTTCATCCGCCACAAGATTCCACAAATGGCAAACCTCTGTTTGGCCTATGCGATGAATTCTTCCAAAACGTTGTTCTATGCGATTAGGATTCCATGGGAGGTCATAGTTAATCATTAGATGGGCACGTTGCAAATTGATGCCTTCACCTGCTGCATCAGTTGCCAATAAAATTTTTACTTCAGGATCATTTTTAAAAATCTCCTGAGCTTTTGCTCTGTGTTCGCGCCCCATGCTGCCGTGAATGATAATAATAGATCTGTTATGCCCGAATAATGTACTGATGCGATTTTCAAGATAATTAAGTGTATCTCGATGTTCAGTGAATATAATAAGCTTTTGATGTGGTGAAGATGTTGGTGCCGGTATAGAGTCTTCATTATACGGCGTTGCCAACTCCTTTATACAAGAGTCTGTCATAAAAATATCGCTCAATAAATTTGACAATTCGCACCATTTTGTGTCCTTACCACTGCGTCGATTTTTCAAAGCCATATTTTCAAGATTTTTAAGTGTTTCGATTTCCGCTTTTAACTCAGAAATAGTCCTTGCAGCGGTCGCTTTATCTAAAATTTCTTCTTCAATTTCCTGAACTTCATTATCCGGTGCTTCATCGAGATCGTCAACATCATCAGGATCTAGCGTTTGGAGTGTTGGATCAAAAACCGGTTCTTCTCGACCACTACGCTGAAATAATTCCAGTTCTCTTAAACGGCTTTCCAATCTCTCTCGACGACGTCGTAAAGATTGATATATTGCCTCCGGCGATGAAGCGAGTCGTCGCTGAAGAACTGTTAAGGCGAATCCTACTGTTCCCGAACGTTTATTATTTTCTAAAGCTTCTGCTCTATTAAACTCTTCCCTAACGTATTCAGTAACTGCTTTGTAAAGTTTAGCTTCATCATCAGTAAGTTTATAGGGCTTAGTATGAGCAATCCTTTGAGGGAAAAGTCTTGTTCCATCAAATTTCAACAGATTTTCTTTTATCATTCTCCTCATTAGGTCAGATACATCAGTTACATGGACTCCATCCCTGAAACGGCCTTCGAAACGGTCACCATCAAGCAGTGCCATAAAAAGCTGAAAGTCTGTTTCTTTTCCATTGTGTGGTGTCGCTGTCATGAGAAGAAAATGTCTGGTTACCGTTGACAGACCCTGTCCAAGTCTATAACGTTTAGTGTACTTTATATCGCTTCCATAAAAAGTTGCAGACATTTTATGGGCCTCATCGCAGACGACAAGATCCCAGCCACAATCCGGAGATTGAAGCTTAATTTGAACATTTTCGTCACGCGCCAACTTGTCAAGTCTTGCAATCGCAAGATCTGTTTCTTGAAACCAATTTCCTGTTCGTGCCGCTTCTAATGCATCATTAGTCATAATTTCAAAGGGCATGTGAAACCGACTCCACAGTTCATCTTGCCATTGTTCAGCCAAGCTTCCTGGACAAACAATTAAGCATCTTTGTAGATCTCCACGAGCAATAAGTTCTTTTATTAGCAGTCCTGCCATAATAGTTTTTCCGGCTCCAGGATCATCGGCAAGGAGGAAACGAAGTGGTTGACGTGGAAGCATTGTTTCATAAACAGCAGTTATTTGATGCGGCAAAGGGTCAACGATTGAAGTATGGATGGCAAGTAATGGGTCAAATAAATAAGCGAGACGAATGCGATTTGCTTCAGAGACAAGACGAAAAGCTGCACCATCACCGTCAAAACTCCACGGACGACCTTTCTCAACAATGGTCAATCTCGGTTCGTCGTCTCGATAGAGGAGTTCATTAGCCACCCGCCCCTCAGGCGTCTTATATGTAATTTCCATAGCCTCAGATCCAAACCACTGGACGCTGACTACTGTGACCTGACCGTTGGGAATGATGCCTGATATTGCCGCATTTGGTTGAATGTCTTCAAGACGTATCATTTAATTCTCGCTAAATAGAATAACCAACAAGCTATTTGGCTCTTTCAAAAATCTTTTGAAAAGCTAGTATGCATTAAAAGTGTTATTGGTTGAGTTAATAATACAAATTATTGAAAACAATGCAACCATAAAATGCAATTGTTTCACAAAACTACCATTACAAAATTTTTTTCTAAAATTTTCCGGCCACGACTTTTCTCTATTAGCCTGAATTAATAAGATTTTACAGAATACCCAAAGGATTCTTTTCTGAATTGTGGGTTACAGGCGACGGGATCGAGGTCGATTCTTTGTTCTAGACATTTAAGAGGGTGATTTGGCGTTATTATTGATGAAGCATAGAATATGGGACGGTTGTACTAACTCACTGGTTCTATTTTATCTGTATCGCGCCGTCTGCCGTCTCATCTAAAACCGCATCAGCAAAACCCGCAGTGCGTAAACGTAATCGTGTGACCCTATGATGACCTTCAAAAAATAGAGGGGACAATAAAATGGTAATGTTTCTGAATTGCCACCAGGCTCAAAAAATTGATTTTATGCGGCTTAATGTAATAATTAATGACAGCAATGATAATTATTCTAAAATAATCTCAGAAAGCCATTTGTAGGCTGCGCGTATTTCGGTGCCATCCGGATAAGTCTTTTCCCTCTTGAGTTCTTTGACGATCTGAATCTTTTTTACACGCTTGATGTTTTTTTCGAAGAAAGAAAAGTTGGGGCTTCGCTCGCCGTCACTCCATTTGACTTCTATCATCAATGCCGGAGCTCCCTTTTTTGTTACAAGAAAATCAATTTCCCGTCCGTCCTTGTTTCGCAGATAACATAAATTTCTCTTCTCGCCGAAACAATCTTCCCGAAAATGTATTTCTTTAAGCAGTGCGCAGGCAACAAGGTTTTCCAGTTTCATGCCGGAATCATCAGGCAGTTGACCGGTATCGTAGAAATAATATTTGGGCGCTTTCAGTAGACTTCGGGATATATTTTTATGATACGGCGGAACCTTAAAGATGACATACAAGGTTTCCAGTACGGACAACCAGCGCTTAACGGTTTTGTCCGAGCACTGAAGGTCTTCGGCGAGGGATTTGTAAGATATGGGAGCGCCGACTTTCTTTTTCAAAAGTTCTATCAGTGTTTCTATGGATGTAATCTGTCGGAGATTTTCAAGATCAATCAAATCCTGTTTCAGAATGATGTCCAGATGGCTTCTTTTCCAGCGATTGTAATAGATTTCGTCGCCTTCAAGATACGGCTCCGGAAAGCCGCCGAGTTTCAAAAGTTTGTCAAGTTTTCCGTTAAGGTCATTAGCGCCCAGAATCAGCTTGATTTCTTTTAAATCCAGCGGATGAAGTCTGTATTCAAAAAACCTGCCGGCGAGAGAGTCTCCTACCTTTTTGTAAACGTCAAGTTTGGCGCTGCCTGTGACAATGAGGGAGGGCGGAATCTTTTCGGTGTCGTAAACGCCCTTGAGCCATGATTTCCAGTTTTTCATCTTGTGGAGTTCATCAAATATGACAAGCTCTCTGGAACGATCCCATGATTTTTCCATCAGACCAAGACGGTGTTCGGCGTTGTCATAATTGAAATAATCGAAGTTTGACGCCAGCATTTTGGAAAGCGTTGTCTTACCTGTCTGCCGCGGACCGGTCAAAAGCACGATTTTTCGTTTCAAATCGGACCGAATGTATTTTTCGAGGTATCTTTTCATGCGGCTAATTTACCATTCATTCCGAAAAAGTCAAGACTTTTTCGGAATTGAAGCCGCAAAAGCCGGATGGAAGAAAAGGGCTATCCCTGTCAAGCGGGCGTGTGGATTGAAATTGAAGTGATGGACATGTGACCCAACGGCCACGATATTGCAAAGAAAGATCGAAGGAGCAATCCGTGGGGATTTATGCCGTGGGTAACTGGGATCAATTCTTTACTCTTGACATTTCATCATGCGATAAACGGCGACTGATAATTTTTTTAAAGAGATTCAATTCTGACAGAAAATATTGCATTTATTGCGGCGTGTCTTCGGTATTTATGCATAATGGATGCAGAAGGTGACAAATGGCCACAATGATCCCATCCGATATCAAGGTTTTCACGACTGAAGGCGAAGCAAGACCACAGATAAAAGGGGACAGGTACATTTAATCTGCATTAAACATATTATTTTCCATTATAACCGTGGACTTTTATATAATAGATTAGGCAAGGACGATGAGAAAATCGCGAATATTAAAATAGCCGCGGGATTAGGTCATAAAGAAGCACAGGATTATTTAACAGAGAGAGGAATAACTTGGTCAATAATTGGTTATATTGCCTAAAAAGAAATAGATTGACAATGTGTAATTATTTATATAATTATACGTATAATTATATAGAGAGGTGACCGTATTATGTTAGTCGAAACCGATAGGATGATTCCTGTTACCAAATTACAAAAGGAGTTGACAAAACGTGTAAGGGATATCTCAGAGGGCGGCAGCCCTTTGTTTATTCTTAAGAACAACGAAATGGAGGCCGTTATACTCGCACCTGCCGAATATGAATATCTGGTGAATTTATCCGAGCTGATAGAACAGTATGAAATTAATGATGTCATCGTAAAAAGGATGAAGAATTATAAACGTTCGAAGAATGTTAAATGGAATGATCTGAGGATTTAAACAGCGATGACCTATTCAATCGAATTTATTCCCGAAGCGGCTTCTGATTATAAATCCCTCGACGGGAGCGTTAGAAAAAAAGTTAATAAGAAGCTCGAAGAATTATCTAAAAACCCCTTTCTGGGAGAGTATTTGGGCAATAAATTCAATATTAATCTAACCGGATTTTATAAATTGTATGTTGATAATAAAAAAATACGAATTGTCTATCGCCTGCTGGGTGAAGAAATCGAAATCATCGAAGTGTGGGGCATTGGCAAAAGAGATAAAGAAGAGATTTATCGATTAATCGGCCAGCGGTTAAAGAAGAAGCAAGTATGAGGTGGTAATTGGGGACAGGAACATTTAATCCGCAGTTTTCATTTTGTTGAGTTCATCCTGCTCCGAAAAAGTCAGGACTTTTTTAGAATAGATGCAGAAATTAATATAGATGGATGGCCGATATTTGTTGTGAACTCGACCATTCCGCCCTGCTTGCGGGGCGGTTACCTTAACTTCCCCCTTTGAAAAAGGGGGATAAGAGGGGGATTTGCCGGTAATTCAAATCTCCCCTCACCCCTCTTTCACCCTAAAGGGCACACGAGAAAAGAGGGGAATCATCCGACGGATACCGCCCCGCTTGCTGGGCGGAGGTTCATTCAATCCGTTTGTTTATCTAACTCTGCCTCTTTTCCGCCTCTTGAATTACAAGCTCTATAAAGCTCTTGGCTGCCTGATTAAGATGCCTGCCCTTGCGAACCAGAAGTCCAGTTTCACTGTAGCCTAAAAGTGAACTTACATCCTTCGCAATCAGGTTCTGCCGTTTTTCTCTGGTAGGATAATAATCGCTGATTAGGATAATAATCCGGGGACACCATACTGGTTTTTTCCACCGCTTTAGTTTCAATAAATTTCTTCCAACCGCTTTTTTACGACAGCGGAGAAAATCTCTATTATCTGCATATGCTTATCCTTATTGATGTGTTCATGGTTAAAAAGAACTGGATACCGGCCTGCCCGCATAAGTGCTGGAATAAGACAGATAAAGCCTCTTCATCGCTTGTGCTATGCCAACAAAGGCAATTCTTCTTTCTTCTTCCAAATCACCCATAGGTATGTAATATAAGCCGATACTGGATTGAAAAGCCGGTGTAAACTTATCACAATGTTCCGGATTTTAAGGTCCTCTCAGGCTAATGTTAACTTTCTATTCTAATTTAATATTACTTAAATATTTTTTTATATACCATAATTCTTCATTTTAACTTTATGTTCAAAATTGTAGACAATATTTCGTGTTAAAAATTTACTTGATTTGTACATACAAATAATGTACAATAAAACCATGAAGTATGAATGGAATCCCTCAAAGAATGAATGGTTGAAAAAGGAAAGGCATGTATCTTTTGAGGAAATAATCTTTCATCTTTCGCGAGGTGATGTTTGGAAGGTAAGTGATCATCCCGATCAAGGGAACTATCCAGGGCAAAGACTATATTTTGTTATTGTTAATGATTATATTTATATAGTTCCATACACAATTGAAAAAAGTCATATTTTTTTAAAAACTATAATACCCAGTAGAAAAGCAACAAAAATGTATAAGAAAGAACAGGAGAAATAAAATGAAATACGATAAAGAAGAAAAAGATATTCTCGTAGCATTAGAAAAGGGAAAGATTAAATTTGCTACGCCATTGAAGAAAGAAATAGAATCAATCAAAGCAGCAGCAAAAAACACATTAAAAAAAGACAAGCGTATAACGATCCGATTGTATGATCATGACTTTATTGGTGTTCAAAAAAAAGCCATGCAGATGGGTATCCCATACCAAACGCTTATTTCCGGTGTTATCCACCGTTACATAGAAGGTGATATAAAAATCAAGACTGGATAACTAAGTTCTGAAGAGAATCATTTATAAAAACGAGAAAAAAGAAACCGTATAATCCTGATGACCTGCCTCCAGAAAAACCGGTCAAAATATAAGCTGATGTTCGAGTAAAAAAGCAAATATTTTAATGAATTTTCATGCTGATATTAACTACGTCACGATATTTAATATATCACTTAAACAAATATTTTGTCTTGTGAATCTTATTTCTCCAGTGATCATTTCAAATCCAGAGAATAAAGAAATATAAATTGAAATTCACTGGTATGCATCGATGCAAATCGTTTTCTCTTTCTTGATATAATTAGTCAAACTGTTTTTTTATAAAAAAATAATAATCGTAATATAATCAAATACTTGAGCCTCTATTGACATCCAACAATATTTTCTGTATAGAGCGTCAGAAATTCAGGTTACTTTAACCTTTCTTTTGAATTATTTCTGCCGAATCTCACCGGCTATCATATACTTCACCGCCGGATTTCTTTTGATCATATTAGGAGGATTTATGGAAGCAACAAGAATAATTTACGATGATTATGAACGTACTGCCTCCGGGATGGTCTACGTTGGAAAATCACGAGAGAGGACTAACCTGGAAAAGATAAACAGGGTAAAAATTTTTCTTCTGCGTCTTATTGAAGAGGAGTTTGAACTTTCTTTCCGTTCGCAGAACTGTTTAAACAACTCGGGTATAAAATTGGTTGGCCAGCTGGTGCAGAAATCTGCATCAGAACTCCTTAACTTGAAGAACTTCGGCCGGACATCCCTTCGTGATATTGAAGAAGATCTCAAAGAAAAGGGTTTAACCTTGGACATGGCGCTCAATTTTTTCCCATGGAACGGAAATGATAACGGTGCTGAATTGATCCGGATGCTTTCCCTGCAGAAACCGGGTGGAGGTTTTCTTATGGACAAAAAAACCGCCAAAGAGATTGGTCTTGATTTGAAGGGAGCAAATCATACGGCTGGCAAGAAGAAACAGTCCGTTCTGCATACAAAATATTTATTAGATTGGCTGAAGTCTAATTTTGAGAAAGACATTGCTTATCTGACAGATTTGCTGAAGCCCCACAGGATATGGTTGGAAAGGAATGAAATAACATCATAGATCCCATCTGTGCTGAGCCATAAAGTTATAAATACCCTATTATTTCTTTTCTTGACTCTTGACCCAGTTCTTAACTTCATCAAGCAGGTTTTTTCTGAGGTCAATTGGTTTAATAATGGTTATATGGGGAATCCATGACTTGAGAATATTGCGAATAGCCTCCTGGTGTCCGACCTTGAAAGTCACCACCAGAGACCCGTCCGGCCTTTCCTCTTTTATCTGCTGTGTGGGAAACATTTTCCGTCGCTTGAAATAATTGCTTACTTTGGCATCGATAAGAACTTCGATGTCCAAGTTCGTCTTTTCGGAAAACCAGATATTGGCACTCTCCTGAAGGACTGAATCCAGGTTCTTCGGTATAGACCGGAAACCTGTTTTGAACAGTTTCAGGTTTTTTATTTTGTCCAAAGCATAACGTTTCAGGATACCGGTGGCGATCTCATTCCCGATCAAGTACCAGAAACCTTCAAAATAGACAACCCTGTATGGTTCCAACTGGACGGGGTGAGTTGATTTTTTACTTGTATACTGAAAGCCGATGTGTTTTTTGTCCCGAATTGCCTTTACCATACGGTTTAAAAGCGCTGTGTCCAGAGGCATGGCGTCATCAATCTTAACAAAGACCGGCATTGATGTTACACATTCATAAAGCCTCTCCAGAACGCGATCAACCGCTTTCTGAAATGGCGGGCCAAGCTGGGCAACAACGTTCCGGAGAGCCACCATTAAAGCCAGTTCCGTATCATCAAAAACTTCCAGATTTTTCACGATATCCTTGTGCAGCTGGTAAATGCCTTTCTGAATTTCATGGATGGGAAAACCGGATTTTTTCAGCAGCAATAGATCTCTCTGTATTGTCCGCGGCGTGGTCTGAAATTCGTTGCTCAGCCAGTTGCTGGAAACTTCATCTTTTTCCATGAATAACCTGAGGATCTGACCTACACGGATTAATTTCGTCTGGACATTTTTATCGCGGGACATGAATTATTCCTCCCTGCCTGTTTTAAAATTATGCGACACACGTCTGTCGTTTTGCAATGGGATATCAGAGAAAACTTAATACAGTCAACACAAAAAAACGAATGTCATCGTCAAGCAGTGCAATGGCCCTACGGATACCGTAAAACTGGCTTTCCTCAATAAATATAAGTGCTTCGAGAATCTCGCCTCACGTCAAAAGCATGGCATGGCATTTAAAAAAAGAATGCGACACATCTTTGTCGTCGGGCTATTGAGTTATAAGGGACAGCTTCGTATATTACTTAAAAAGGGGAAAAGGAGGGAAAAATAATGGAAAATATAATCAGCAGGAAAATCGAGGAAATAAAATTCGGCGATATTCAACTCCACAATCATGTGGCCGTTATTCCAATTATCAGCACGAATCAATCCGGGACTGACTACTTTACAATGAAAGAGGCCATGGAGCGAAATCTTATAACTGTTACCGAGGTCAGTGAAGGAGGAAATGTTCCGGAATTAAAGGTGAGCAACAGGGCGGAGAAGCCTGTTCTGCTCCTTGATGGCGAAGAACTTGCCGGGGCCAAGCAGAACCGCGTGCTCAATACCACGATACTGCTCAAGGAAAATTCGGAAACAATCATTCCTGTTAGTTGCACCGAACACGGGCGCTGGTCCTACAGATCTGCGCATTTTGAAGAATCCGGCTATATGATGTCGGCTAAACTCAGAAGAGTAAAAAATGAATCTGTTCATCAAAACCTGAAATACTCCCGTGCGTTTCGTTCGGATCAGGGCAGGGTTTGGGACGAAATAGCTCACGAGGCATGTGATTTCAATCTCAGCTCCCCTACCGAAGCCATGAGAGATGTCCATGAAGCGAAGAAGGAGGATATGGACGGTTATCTGGAGCAATTCCCCTTGGCAATCGACCAGAATGGTCTTGTGGTGATTGTGAATGGGGAAGTGGTCGGTCTGGATATGGTTTCACGAAAAGAAGCGTTCGGAATACTCCATCCTAAACTTATCAAGAGCTATGTTATGGATTCCCTTGTTGTGAAACCCAAAAAAGGAAATTACAATTATCAGAAAAAAACAGATGCTTTCCTGAAGAAGATTGTCAACTGCAGGGAGAGCATGTTTGAATCTGTCGGATATGGAAGAGACTTCCGCTATGAGGGCAATAGGATTGTCGGTTCGGCGCTGGTTCATGCAGACGCGGTTATACACATGGCTTTTTTCCAGATAACTGAGGCGGAGAAGTCCGGGCATATGTCATCTGCATCCCGCAGAAGAATGTACAGGACCAATTAAACTCAGAGAGGGGGATGATATGAAAAAGAATATTGTTACGGGAGAAGTGAAGAATATGGAAACCGGTGAAATAACAGACATCCCTCCTTTTTATTTATTCAGGGGTAATTTTGAGATAAATACGTTTGTCAGGATTCTGCATGTTCAGTCATTTTTCCACCGGGAAGACAAATCCAGGCAGATTCTGGTTGACTGTCTGGCGTTGGACAGTTGCGGATTTGTGTTTAAGCTGGCTTTAGCGCTGACACCAAAAAATCTTGAAGAGAAAAGAAAGATTCTCGCGGACATGGTTGTGGGAAAGATACTGGCTGTCCGCGGGGATTTTTCTGTTCTGCCGGAAAACGAGGGTGGCATTTCTCTTCTTGATCCGGAATACTCTTTCTTGCCACCCGAATGCCGGATTGAGGAAATTGAAGAAGTATTTCGGATGAATAATCTGGCGGATAAAAACCGATTAAATTAGTGAAAGGTCAACTTGCAATTATAAGGGAAAAATTGTGTGGTCTTATATTAAGGAAGGTTTTACACAATAGCTCACAAATCTTCATAAGGACAATCATGGTTAAATTTATTCCAATCAAATATGCATCCACAAAATATTCTGACATTACACCAAATATACAGGAAGTAACTTGTCACTTTGGTGTAGATACTCTCAAAATAACTAAATATATTCCCTATCTTTCTTTACATACCGATCCTTCCATTGATTGGGAAAAATATATTCCGAAAGCACATATACAGAAAAAAGAGAAAATACTTTCTTCAAAAGTTTTACTTGAATTTCCAACCTTGTTTAATAATTTTAAAAATCTGATAGATTCAGGAGAACATTGTGTGACCATTTTGTGGTGCAATAATATAAATCATAACCATAAACAATGGAGTAAAGAATTCGCTGGTTTTCTTATAAGATTGACAGAAGGAATAGACCATCAAAAAGTAAAAATCATTGAGGTTCATTCTCCTTTTGATACCTTTTGCAATTCTCTGGAGAATTTTATTGAAAGATATTCAATCTTTGAAGAAGAAATATTAAAAGTGTTCCCTTCGGCAGATATTGTTATAGAGAATCAGGTAAATCATGAGGGGAAAAGAAAATTCGGAAGATTCTTACTGTCGAACAAAGATGATATCATAAATATTTCAGAATTAATTTTAAAAGCCAAGTTGAAATTAAGAATAGTCTTAGATATTCCTCAATTATTTTCAGAATATTATGGAAATAAATTGTTATCTAAAGACAAAATAAAAGATTTTTTAACTCCACTAAAAGAGTGTAGAGATTTAATTAAAAGCACTCATATTTGGGGTTATGATATTAATAAAAATCGTCCTCACGCAGCTGATTTTAATACATACCTTGACAATGACGAAGACTTAAAAAGATGTTTTTTACAAGAGATTTTCAATTTATTTAATGACGGCCAGACAAGATATTTTGTTCCTGAGGTAGGTTCGACCAAAGCCGTGAAATCCATTGTTAATGATTTAAGAAAAAACACTTTGGGTGAAATCGTTCAGTTTGAGATCCTGAATGATTAAAATAAAATCAACCTAGAAGCTACCCGTAATGACACCCATAGAATCAATTTACGAAATACAATCGGCTGTCCTTTATCTCCAGAGATACCTTAACTCCAGTGATCCTGTAGTCCCCAAAATAGCACGGATGAAATATAAAAAATTTATTAACAGGTTTTTTAGGGAAAATGTTAATACAACAGAATATGAAAAGCGTGATATTTGTTTTGGCAATCTTGATTACATTTTAAATCTTCTGGAATCAATGGTAGAGTATTATTATTTTAGTTAAGACATGGATAATGAAATCCTCTTACTTCAACTTGAGGAACTAGCTGAACGGCTCGGCATACTGGTCCGTGATGAAAATATTAGTATTGACGATGTATCCTGTTCTGGAGGATTATGCATTGTTGAAGGGAAACATATGATCATTTTGAATTCAAAAGTTACATTGGAAGAAAAGATTCAAGTTATGATTAAGGCGCTGCAAAAGTTTGACCTTAGCGAGATTTATGTAAAACCGGGTATTCGGGAATTGCTGGAAGAATATAAGAGAACAGATATTTGGGCTAATGATAGAGGAGAAATAATCCCATGATTGGTGCAGTCGCCGGTGACATAATAGGTTCTGTATATGAATGGCACCATATCAAGACAAAAGATTTTGTATTGTTCTCTGAAGAGAGTCATTTTACTGATGATTCTGTTCTGACGATTGCATTGGCAGATTCTATTTTGACCGGCACACCATACGCGGACAACCTTAGGACGTTTTACCGATGGTATCCTGACAGAGGATTCGGCGGTTATTTCCGTTGCTGGGCACAAAATACCGAGTCTGGACCTTACAACAGCTGGGGTAATGGAGCTGCCATGCGTATCAGTCCGGTAGGATATGCCTACAATGATCTTGACGCTGTCCTGGATAAGTCAAAAGAGTTCACCGAGATAACGCATAATCATCCGGAAGGAATTAAGGGAGCTCAGGCAACCGCAGCCGCAATATTCATGGCACGGACAGAGAAGTCAAAATCTGCAATCATGAAGTTTATAGAGAAAGAATTTCACTATGATTTGAGCAAAAATGTTGATGAAATTCGTCCCACTTATAAGTTTGACGAGTCTTGCCAGGGCACAGTTCCGCAGGCGCTGCGGGCCTTCATAGATTCGACGGATTTCGAGGATGCCATAAGGACGGCGGTATCACTGGGAGGAGATAGCGATACGCTTGCCTGCATTACGGGGGGTGTGGCACAGGCATTTTATGGGAAAGTGCCCAAAGCGATTCAAAAGAAGGTATATTCAATTCTGGATGATCGTCTTGGCGAGATAACCAGAAAATTTATGGAAAAGTATTGCATGTGTTGATTAAAAATAAGCTAAGATGCATTAAATAGAACAAATGTAAAATATCAATCCATAAAAACTCGAGACTGTTAGTACAAAAGATAGGATTATGGGCTTCCTTGATTTCTTAAAGATGAAGAAAAAGCAAGGTTTGTATACTGGAGGAGACGGCGAAACCATTGAAAAGGCTATAATCATTAATGCAAAAAGAATGACGGTTGGGATTCCGGCTGAATATAGGTTCGTTGAGGAAAAATATGGACGAATGGATTTAGACTGGACGTTTGAATTACAGGCGGTCATGCGTTCTGGCAATAGGCAATACGACGTACTAGCAATAAAACTTAAAGATGGGCAAGAGAAAACATTCTTTTTTGATATAACAAAGTTTTACGGGAAATTTTGATTGGTGGACTAAAAATATTGCTCTTGACAAAATCCATAAAAGGAGTATTATATAATTAACAAAGCGGTGATTTAAACCAAGTTACTTGCTCCGCTTAATAAATGTGCTAAAGGCTGGAAATGAAGATTATGATTCGCAGCCCTTGCTTTTAGCGTGGGCTTTTTTCGTTTTAGGAGATACGTTCAGCGTATCGCAACGGGATGATTTGGTACTTGCAGCCGTTGTAAAAAGAAGGTGCTAAAACCCAACAGCCTTGGCGCTATGGATTTAGCCCAAGGCTTTTTTATTGGAGGTTGAAAATGAAAAACTTAATAAATCGTTTAGTGAATGATTATTCACAGCAGCGGAAAGACCTCTTGAAGCAATGCGAGGAAAGAAACGAGCTGGACATTCTCGAAAAGATGAAAGAGTGTTTCACCCTCGCCGATGAACTATCGGAAATTATCAAGAGGGAAGCTCTAATAACCGGCAACAAACAATTAATCGGAATGCTGAACCTTCTACTTATAACTCTCTACTGTGCTCCAGACCCTATACTTACAAAAAAGGTCGAGGAAGAACTTATAAGTCTTTTTGAGAGAGAAGCAGCTTGTCCGGCTTACTTACAGTGAGGTGCTTATGGACGCGACAACTTTTATATTTTTGCTGGCGCTTATCCTAATAGGAATTATAAAGAGTATGGAAAAATGAAATCAAGAAGAATAAAAAGCAAGCAAAAGCATTAGCAAAAGGGGTCAGACCGTTTAATCACCGTTGCCGAAAAATACCCCGGCGGTGTGGCTCAGTATATCGAGGATTGTCCCAACAAAAGTCTATGCATGGATGATGAGATTATCAGAGTAGGTTTTTTGAACCCGGACGAGACAGATGAATTTGTGGATAGGCTGGAGAACCTCGGATTCAGATGTGTCACAAATGGCGAGTATGATGAGATTGCTCTTGTTGACCAGTTTAAAGGTTTCTTTTTGCCCTGTGACTGGCTTGATTTCACGAATTCCGCCGGCGGTGTGAATATTAAAAGAATATCAGCCTGTAAAATTAAAGGTGCTGAAGTTGATGTTATCTACTTGCCTCCGGATTGGGAGTATGAAACGTCCATCAGCAAACAGATATTGGCTTTGACTCATAATGAATTTGACGAGCGCATGAAATTCCTTCGCCAAGAAGAGGGCTTTGATTGCTATCTGGATACGGTCACAGGCAAGGAATACTGGGCAGAACAAACAAAAAAACGAAACCTTAACTCTTAGAAAGGAGACATTATGAACAAGCAATGTTCAAAAAAGAAAAGTAGAAAAAAATTAAACAAGAAAGAAAAACCTGTTTCCGGGGTGCCTTCAGAGAAAGAGGATAATAAAGACTCTTCTGCGGCAAAACCCAAAAGGAAGCATATATCAGTTCGCTCTGCGACCGCGGAAGATTTAAAGAGATTGAACTTCTGGAACATAGCTACTTTCCATCGCGTTTCAGATTTTCCAAAGAAAGAACAGCCGAAAAAGGAAGAAAAACGTACGCAGGTAAAAAAACCGGGAAGTGATATTGCAATAACCGACCAATCAGAAAAAGCAAACAAGGAAGACTCAATATCTAAATGGTATGAAATAGGTTGTAAGGCAAGTGACACGGAGCAATGGAACGAAGCAATTGATGCGTTTAATAAAGCAATAGAGTTAAACCCAGATGATATAGATTCCTATTATAAACGCGGATTTGTTTTCTATGAACTCGGCAACTTCGAACAAGCAATAAAGGATTGTGACAGAGCCATTGAAATTAACCCTCAATTTGCACTTGCTTATCGTGGGCGCGGTGCTGCCCATACCATGCTTGGCAACCAAAAACAAGCGATAGAGGATTGTAACAAGGCTATTGAGTTAGATCCCCAAGATTTAACAGCTTGTAATAATCATTTTAATGAGTTGATTAGTGCAATCCGGAGAGATGATACAGAAGCTGTTAAGGTGCTCGTCGAGAAAGGTGTGGAGGTAAAGGTTATAAAAGATAAAGATATTGTCAGAATCCTTCATTATGCACTTAATTCACTACTTAAAATGAAATTCCTGAAAGGCGGAACTAAATTATTGCTGGCTGATAAAATAACGGATTTAAATGCCAGAGATGAGAACGGCTGGACTGTCCTATTTCACATAGCCCGTAATGGTGATATGGAAACCACTAAGTTGCTGATTGACAAAGGAGCGGATTTAAATGTTAGAGATATTGAAGGTTGGACTGCTCTGATGATGGCAACCTTAAACGATCATAGGGAGATTGTTAAGCTGCTGATTGAGAAAGGGGCGGATTTGAACGCTGGAACTGATAGTGGTTGGACTGCGCTGATGTGCGCAGCCGTCAACGGTAATAGGGAGCTTGTTGAACTGTTGATTGAGAAAGGTGCAGATATAAATGCCAAAAATAAGAATGGTGCTACTGCGCTGATGAAAGCAACAGAGAAAGACCATGCAGAAATTGTCAAGTTGCTGGTGGACAAAGGAGCGTCTTCATAAATCGTCCTGAATAGAAATTGAACTTACAATAAGCTTCAATACAATCGATAGCTTCGCTAAAAAAACGTTCAAAGTTCAACGTTCTATGTTTCACTACTGGGAAAAGTGAAAGGTGAAGAAAGGACAATATAGCCCGCCGGAATAACATCCCGCGTATACGGGACGAAAATGACAACACTTACAAAAGATTGCCACGCCGACCAAGGGCCGGCTCGCAATGACAGCATCATTATCCCGCTACGCTGTGCTTCGGGGATAGTTCGGCTAACGTTTCGTTTTGCAATTTGTCCCTGCCGGTTGCACCGGCGGGATAGTTCGTCCAACAAATTTTAGTGCGCAACACTTCTAAAATTTGGGACTCACTAAGTCTCACTACCACCAACGCTTCGCGCTTCATTCATTCGCGCTTAGCGGGTGTCATTAAATCTTGTTATACGCTCAAGTGGCACCGGCGGATAGATTTGGCCGTGATTGGGAGGCATGGAGTTATAGACCCAGTCAATATCCAGAGTGCCCAGCTTTATGCAACGATGGCGCGAATAGCCGTTGAATGTTCCCCGCACGAGAACGTCTTCCATTTGCATGGTCATGCAAAAAACGGCCATTGTCTTTCCCTGTTTAAGCATTTTAAGTTCGGCGCCGAAAGCGCCGGGATGAAATGCCAGGTGGCTGCTGCCGGTGGCCTGACATTGAATAACGGGAATGATTACCGGGAAGCCATCATCACCGATGAAGGATAATAATTTTATGGAATCGAGCCGGTTGAATATTTTTTCTCCCAAATACGAAAGCACTCTCGGCTGATTGCCATTTGCCGCGCCGCTCTTGACCATCTTCGTCAGAAGCGCCGATGCCGCAATAGAAGCAAGCGGAAGCGTTTTGCCTTCGGTGGTTTCCAGCAAATCGAAATAATGCACTGTGTTGATGCCGAAATAGGTATTGTAACGGAACATGGGCTGATTGTTGTATATCTCGTATTCCGGGCCTTCCTTTTTTAGATGAGTCCAAACGGCCTTCCCGCGCCAGATTTTTTTATCCTGTGTCAGAATGGCAAAACCGATTTTCTGGGTCTGCTGCATGTATTCTTTACTTCTGCCCTGGCAGAATTCGCCGACAGTAAGCTGATTGGGTTTTGACGCCATGACCGATGTCAGAAGCGTGATGTGGGGAAGACCTTCGGGAGTAACCGTCGCGATAATTCCTACTTTCTCGGCGGGCTCAAACGCCTTCATGTCCGCTTCAGTGAAATTGTTTTTCATGGTCATGGCTTTTATCCTTTAAGTAATTTCATAAAGACACTGGATTTACTTTATTCCCTCCTTTTCTAAAGGAGGGTTAGGGAGGATTTTCTAAACATCTTCAAAATCCCCCTCAATCCCCCTTTTGCAAAAGGGGGATGTAAATTAAGGACTGGATTCCCGCCTTCGCGGGAATGACAATCTATGCTTATGACATAGTCTGTGCGCCGGTATGACGACAGAATATTGGATTGCCACGGCGCGTAAGACGCACCTCGCAATGACAAACAGTATTACAACACCGCCTCTGCTTCAGTATGAAAATCATCAGCCTCTCTTTTAATCCCTGCCAATCCCGACAAGTCGTGGATTGGCGGGATTGTTCCTCATGCGCTTCGAGTCTATAGTGACCTTTAGGTTATTCACTTCATTCACTCTCAGCGGGAGTCACAACTGAGCCGCTCCAGCAGACAATCGAGGGAGTGACTCTGCCGCGGGCCACCTCGGCGAGTTCTTCCATCACCGCTTTTGATAGAAGTTCCTTATCCGCAAACGGCCAGTCCATTGCCAATCTTTTATATTTGTCACGGCACAGATTATTAAAGGCGCAAAGGTCCCATCGGTTGACAGTGTCGAGCAGGTTTTTGCTGATAAAATCGCCGATGCCGCTGATATTTTCGGCAGTGTCCGTAGCGCCCGGAATCACCGGCGTGCGTATCCAGAATATCTTGGGGGTGACATGATTTTTTTTGTAGCCGGCAGCGAAGACGGCATTTTCCAGAATTTTTTCGTTGCCCGCGCCGGTAAATTTTTTGTGCTTCCGGGAATCAATTTCCTTTATGTCATAAAGCAAAATATCAACATAAGGCAAAAGGTCCTCCAGCACCTGTTGTGGTATCTGCCCGCAGGTATCAAGCGCTGTCTGAATCCCCCTGCCCTTGAGTTCTTTTAAAAGAGAAAAACAAAATTCATGTTGCAGGGCGGCCTCTCCGCCGGAAAGAGTGATGCCGCCGCCGCATGGTTCGAAAAACGCGCGGTCTTTGACCAGCTCGTCAGCCAAATCGTGAACGCTCCATTGCTTGCCCAGAAGTTCCATGGCCATTGTTGGACATTCCTCGGTGCACAAGCCGCAGTCGTCGCATAAAGACCGGTTGATGACGATGCTTTTTTCAGTTTTCTGCAGTGCCTTCGTCGGGCAGGTTTTAATGCAGATGCCGCAGCCGATGCAGCCTGTGCCCATCCATTGAATCTGGGGCTTGGAGCTGATGCATTCCGGATTGTGGCACCATGAGCAATTAAGCGAACACCCCTTGAAGAATACCGTTGTCCTTAAGCCCGGGCCGTCCTCGGTGGACATGCGGGATATCTCCAGGATTGTGCCCATTGTGTCTTTTCGTTGGTCTGTCATCGGGGAAGTTCCTTAAAACTTTTTATGACTGACGCGTTCGATTACTTCATTCTGCAGCTCTCTGCCCACAGAGGTGAAGTAGGCATTGTAGCCGGTAATGCGCACCAGAAGATGCCGGTAGTTCTGCGGATGAGCCTGCGCGTCTCTGAGCATGTCGGGATCAAGCATGTTTATCTGCAGAGCAGTGCCGCCGTTTTGGGCGTAGCCGCGCAGAAATGCCTTGAATTTATTTTTATGCTCCGGACTTTTCAGAATCGAAGGATTGAAAGTTATTGTGTGGCTGGCGCCGTTGGGAAGCATATTCAGATAATCGTCCCAATCGCCCTGCCCTTTTAAAGCCTTGCCGCCGAGCACTTTGCCGACCGAGTTGGCGTTCGATGTCGGCCCTTTGATATCGGCGCCATTGGACGGACAAATCGCGTTGGAGAGAAACTGTCCTTTTTGTCTTCCGTCCGCGCTGGCCGCCATGATGTATCCGTCGCCTGCCCAGTAATTCCAACTGAGCATTCCCGGACGGAATCTGCGGCCGGTTGATTTTGTGGAATGCCGCCAGGTTTCATCGCACCACAGCTGCATGACTTTAAGGGCGAGCGCGTCCGCTTCATCGTCGTCACGGCCGTATTTGGGAGCGCGGTTTTTAGCCCTGGCCTGAAGTATTTCGTAGCCCTTCCAGTTGGCCTTCAGGGCGTCAATCAATTCCTGCATCGTGCAGATTTTTTTGTCGAAGACCAGATACTTTATGGCGAGCAGAGAATCCACTGTTGTGGCGAAAGTCACGGCCTCCATTGTGGTGAAATTAATTTCTGCCCCGCCCTGCGTGATATCCAATCCTTTTTCCGCGCAGCCCTTGACCATGCAGGAAAGATAAGGCGTGGGAAAAAATCGTGCGCGAATTTCTTCCGATGCTTCGTACAAATCAACGCACTTCTGAACAATGTATTTCGTCTGCGTGACGTAGGCCTTCCAGAATTCCTCCCATGTTTTAAACGTTGTGGCATCGCCGGTTCGCGGACCATCCTGTTTGGGCTTGTAGGTCTTGCCCGTCATGATATCGGTGAAGGGCAGCAAATCTTTTCCGCCGTTCATGGCCAGTTCCACGGCCTTGAGGAGATTGAGATTGTTGTCCACCGTGCCGGAGCGGTCATTGCCGACCATCGTATTTTCCAGACACCCCACAGGCGCGTAGTCATGAACATTATCCTTATTTATAAGATGCGTGAGATTAGCTTTCTGGGCTTCGAGCATCATGCCGGCCATGGAGCGTTCATCGAAATTCAGTAAGAAAGGCGCTCCCTGACTGGATTCAATCATGTCCACAACCTTGTCGTAGAGCTCTTCGGGAGAGTTGCGGTGCAGCCGCACGTTGGGCTTGGGCTCCAGGATGGGCGACATCTCATCAATAACTTCCAAAATGACATAAGTTAGATCGTTGGTCATATCCTTGCCGTTGGCTCCGAGACCGGACAAGGTGATAAGCTGACCGAAGCCGGCGGTGATACCCTGATTGCCGTTGCGAATCATGGCATCGTAGGCCGTGTTGGCGTGAAGCCAAAAACATTTCAGGATTTCCTTGGCAAATTCCCTGTCCATGCCTTCGCGAATCGAGCGCTGATAATACGGCCAGAGATACTGATCAATTCTGCCGAAGGAGACGCCGGGGCCGGGATAATTTTCATCGCTCATCACCAGCATGTGGTCGAGCCACAAAGCCTGCACGGCTTCCCAGAAGGTCGTCGCCGGTTCCCACGACACTACACTTAAGTTTTTAGCCATCTGAGATAATTCGTTTTTGCGCGCAGGGTCTTTTTCTTTTTGGGAAAGTTCCAGACACAGTTCCTCGTATTTTAAAGCCAGATCGCGAGCCATGGTCGCGGCGGTCATCATGGCCTTGAGTTGTGCTCCTTTCGCGCCCTCGCGTTCTCTGATATCAAGAGCGTTGTAGAAAGAAACCAGCTCGGCATAAACACCCTTCCAGCCGATTTTCAGCAATCGTTCATGCCCGGGAATAAGATGACCGCTCGTGGCGCCGGAATTCCCATAACCGTGATCATGAAACCATTTCATTTTGGCCCGGACGCCGTCTTTGCCCTTTATCGCACGCAGCCACTCGCTGCTTTCCTCTTTGGTAAGGCACATGGATGTCTGAATATTGAATCTGGCACCGGCCAGCAAATCGCCCGGCAGAATTTCCTGCGGCACGTAATTGACCATGACTTCCTTCACGAACCAGGCGCGCCGCTGCACCCGTGGCCACTGCCAGAAATCGTCAGGCAGCGCAACCGGCCTTGCCGCCTGCAGATAGGAAGCTCCCAGCGTATTGATAAGCGTGTACGTCTCCGGCACGATGTAAAAGGTCATCTCATTGTAGATGATGTCCCAGGGAGTTCCTGTCGTCCACGATGTGAACTCATTATTCCAGGCACGTTTTGTTCCCTGAAAATAATAATCGCGCAGCCATTGGATGCGCGGGGATAATCCCCGGGGTTCTTTGATTTTATGTTCGGCCGCTGATACCGTACTCATAAAAATTTCCTATTTTGAGACTCCTATTGTACCTAAAATTTGTCCCTGCCGTTTGCGCCGGCGGAAAATCTTAACGGGTGCTTTCTAAAGCCAGCTTTAGCAAAAAGATCGTATCCATCCGCAGCTTTGTCTTTGCCCATTTTTTGCGCTCTTCAGTCAGCAGATCACCCAGACCGCTCAGAATGGTGCGGTCGCTCATTTTTTCCAGCCGCGTAATACACTTCTTCAACAGTTGCCGGTAAGTCATGCCGGCACGCTTCTCGACGATTTCTTTATTAATCGGCCAGCGGTTGTTGGCGAAAAACCAGACATCGTAAATGTCACGGTTGGTTTTGCCGATTCTTTCGTACATGGCCAT
>JAFGLS010000125.1 GCA_016927935.1 Syntrophaceae bacterium | reverse complement strand
AGGAAAAAGTTGAAACCGGAAGAAAAGAATCAGAAAGAGACAATAAAGAAGCATATCCAGCAATTTCAGACCGGCGATTTTATGACAAATGCCGAAAGTCTGTTTACGACGCTGGGATATGCCAGTAATAGACGCACGAAAATTGACAGGGATTATCTCCGCAATAAAGGTTTAAATCAGGATAAGGCTTTATTTAGTGACTGGCTGGAAGCCGGTTTGCTCTATCAGGTCACAGGCGAAGACCTTTCGGAACAAGGATCGTTTTTTCAAAATCAGTTTGAAGCCCAACGGATTCAATCTTACCTATTCTATGCGATTGAATTAGCCGATAAAGAATATCCGAGAGGCACATTAGCACAAATTACCCGGACCGTGAATAAACTCTTTCCGATGCCCGTTTTCATTCTGTTCAAATATGGAAATCGTCTGACTTTCTCGATCATTGACCGCAGACAACATAAGCGCGACGAATCCAAGGATGTTCTGGAAAAAGTAACTCTGATTAAAGATATCAGCATCGCTAATCCGCACCGGGCGCATATTGAAATACTTTACGATCTATCTTACCAGGAATTACTGACGAAATTCAGGTTTAGTAATTTTGAAGGACTGCACAAAGCCTGGCAAAAGACACTTGACACGAAAGAACTCAATAAGAAATTTTATCGCGAGTTATCAGCCTGGTATTTCTATGCCAAGTCACAGGTCATTTTTGCGGACGATGTCGAGAAAGATGCCGATAAACGCAACTCAATCAACCTAATTCGCCTGATAACGCGCCTGATCTTTGTCTGGTTCGTCAAGGAAAAAGGATTGGTCTCGGAAGAATTGTTCGACGAGGATTTTCTGAAGAGCATTTTAAATTATTCCGACAAGACCGGCAGCACTTACTATAAAGCGATTCTCCAGAATCTTTTTTTTGCCACGCTCAACCTGGAAATGAACAAGGACAAACCGGATAGCCGTAAATTTGTTGAGCGCGAAGACGGATTTCACAGCGATCAGCATTTGCAACCGGCTTATCGCTATGCCCGCTTTTTCAAAGAACCCGATAAAGCCCTGATTTTGTTTGAAAACATTCCCTTCCTGAATGGCGGCTTGTTCGAAAACCTTGATTTTGAAACCGAGGAAAATGGCAAGCGGGTAATCAAAAGAATTGACTGTTTTTCGGATCATCCACAGAACGAGACCAGACTCAAAGTCCCCGACGAACTCTTCTTTTCAGATTTACAGAAAGTTGATCTCAGCGCAGTTTACGAAGATAAGAAAAAACGTTCCGAAGAGTTCCGCGGTATCATTAACATTTTCAAACGCTATAAATTCACCATTGAAGAGAACACACCCATCGAAGAAGAAATTGCGCTTGACCCGGAACTCCTGGGTAAAGTCTTTGAAAACCTGCTGGCAAGTTATAATCCCGAAACCCATACCACCGCCCGCAAAGCCACCGGTTCTTTCTATACGCCGCGCGAAATCGTGAACTATATGGTGGACGAATCTCTGGTGGCTTATCTCGAATCGCAGTTGAAAGAGCAGATTCCCGAATTAAAAGAAATGAGCGACTTGGGCGGATTGATCCGAGATACTTTGTCCTATACCGAAAAGGAGCACCCTTTTACTAAAGCTGAAGAAGTTGATGCCCTGATCAATGCCATAGACAATTGCAAAATCCTCGATCCGGCCTGCGGCAGCGGCGCTTTTCCGATGGGCATCCTGCATAAATTAGTTTACCTCCTGCATAAACTCGATCCGCAGAATGAAAAATGGATGAACCGTCAGATCGAGCGGGTGAAAAACGCCATCCGCGAAGCCGAAAAGGCTGAAGATACCGCAATTCGCGAACACCTGATTCAAGATCTGGAGAAAAACATCGAATCCATCGAAGACGCTTTTCTGAATAACGAACTGGATTATGGGCGCAAACTCTACCTGATCGAGAATTGCATCTACGGCGTGGACATTCAGCCGATCGCCATCCAGATCGCCAAACTGCGCTTCTTTATCTCGATAGTGATAGATCAAAAAATCGATCCGGTGAAGCCTAACCTGAATATCCGGGCATTGCCAAACCTTGAAACGAAGTTTGTCGCGGCGAATACTTTGATCGGTCTGGAAAAACCAGCGCAGGTATCACTGCGCAATTGTGAAATCGACCGGCTTGAGAATGAACTCAAGGAAGTCCGGAAAAATCACTTCAGCGCCCGCAGTCGCAAGGAAAAAAACCGTCTGAGACATCTCGACGAAAAACTCAGAAATCAGATCGCAACTCTGCTGGTAGCCGATGGCTGGTATGATAAATCCGCCCGTCAATTGGCTAACTGGAATCCTTATGATCAGAATACCTCTGCGACTTTCTTCGATCCGGAATGGATGTTTGGAATTATAGAGGGATTTGACATTGTGATCGGGAATCCGCCATATATCAACATTAAAAGAGGGATTGAAGAAATTCAGTTTTACCAAGAAAAATACAAATCAGCACGAGGCCAATTTGACCTATTTTCTTTATTCATTGAACAAGGTTTATCTCAAAGTAATAATGTATTAACATATATTGTACCAAAACCATTCATTAATAATGAAAACTACCAAACAATCCGTGAAATTGTTTTAGAACATTCTTTGAACAACGTTGTCATTGGGTCTAATGTTTTTGAGTCAGCTGGTGTTGAGTCTTGTGTTTTTGTATTGTCACGTAAAATTAGAGCTGGAACAACCAGAATTCTTAGTTTTGAAGATAGCGAATTTTCCTACAAGAATGTTATCGAACAAAACGTTTATGCCATTCTCCCTTTCAGAATGATAAATACGGAACTTACCAGCAGAGACGTATCTATTTATCGAAAAATAGTATCAGCAAGTACTTGCTTGGAAGAACTGTTTGAGATTACACGGGGTGTAGAGTGTGGCAAAGACGACAACAAAGTAATACAACAAAAAAACAATTATCCTCTGCTTAGGGGCGAAGATGTTGAACCATATTGTGCCACACACAAGGGATACTATATCCTCTTTGATAGGAATAATGAGCAGAAATTCAAACCGCTTAACCTATATACTGCCGAGAAGGTCTTAATTCGTCGCGTAGCAAATAACTTAATTGCTACATTTGACAAATGTGGTCATATCGTTTTGAATACAATCTACTGCTGCTTACCCAAAATGAAAGTCTGTTTTGCAGAATTTCTTACAGCATTGCTAAACTCGACTTTGTTACGTTATTGGTTTAAAAAAACTTTTATATTGACTGACAGACTTTTCCCATACATTAGAAAATCGCAACTAGGATTTATTCCGATTCCTGTTGTTGCACTCGAAAATCGAATAGTACAAACACCTATCATTAATCTTGTAGACCTCATTCTTGCTGCCAAGAGTGCCGATTCGCAAGTGGATACTACGGCACTAGAGCGAGAGATAGACCGGTTAGTATATCAGTTGTACGGGTTGACGGAGGAGGAGATTGCGGTGGTGAAGGGGAAGAGTCTAAACTGTGATTAGAATGATTAAATGAAAACTATGATTACAGAGCGGGTGACTTATGAATCATAGTCAATCAGGAAATCAGGGAAATCAAAGTTTAGACGGATTGGAGTGATTGAATGAATACTACGATTAAAGAGGAATATCAGTATTCGGAACTGACCGGTAAGATTATCGGTTGCGCGATGGAAGTCCACAAAATTCTGGGTAATGGTTTCCAGGAAGTGATTTATCAGCGGGCATTAGCGATTGAAATGAACTGTCAGGGTTTGGAATTCAGCCGGGAACATGAAATGGAGATATTCTATAAAGGTGAACAAATTGGAATCAGACGAGTGGATTTCTTTGTCGAAGGGAAGATCATGGTTGAGTTAAAAGCCGTGGTTCAGATTGAAGATGTTCACTTGGCGCAAGCAATCAATTATCTGGAAGCGTATGGCCTTGATATTGGGCTATTAATCAACTTCGGTAACACGAGCCTTCAATTCAAAAGGGTGATGAAACCCAGGATAAAGTCTTGAACTATGATTGGGAAAGAGTCTTGAACTATGATTGGAATGATTAAATGAGGACTATGATTACAGAGCGGGAGACTTATGAATCACAGTCAATCAGGAAATCAGGGAAGTCAAAGTGCAGACGGTGTACGGATTGACGGAGGAGGAGATAGTGGTGGTGGAGGGAAAAGGACTGAGACGTGAATTTTGACTATCGTTTAATATCTCGTTGTAAATGGTCACTTGCTTCAGTTGAGGTATTTAATTGGGATATAGCAAACAGGATTGATTTTTTTGATCCGATCGGATTAACCTTTATAGCCGGGTTTATCGAAAAACAGTTAAGTATATCGAGATTAGGTTCAATCACATTCAAGCCAGAGATTATCAATTATCTCGAGAGAATCAATTTTCTATCATATCTTGAAGATAAATTTCCCGATAGGATCACGATACTGCCTGATCGGCCTAAAATTAAAAGGCAACCTTTACATGATCGATTATTAGAATTCGATAAGAAAGGTTTCTCTGATACAACCGATATTGAAAAATGTATTCAGCATTTAAGTCAATTATGTCAACAAAGAATAGGCAATTCTATTAAATATGAAATCACTGATGATGTATTCGGCGAATTGTTGAGTAATGTGAAAATATATTCAGGCGAAAATTCATTTTTTGTAATTGCTCAACGTTATCCCAAGAACAAATTATTAAAAATTTCTATTGCTGATCTTGGAATTGGAATTCCTGTCGAAATCCGCTCAAAATTTCCTCATCTGATTAATGACAATGATGCGATTATTTATGCTACCGAACCAGAAGTAACAACCTCCGGAATGGGTGGTTTAGGTCTTACTACTCTTAAAAGTTATCTAAGCGATCCGGAAGATTACCTGTTTATTGTGTCGAATAATGGCTGTGTAAAATTTACTAATGACCGGATTAAGCCATTCATAAACTTCTGCTCCCCAGTTCATGGAACATTCGTGGAAATATGTTTTAAGGAAGATTCGCCTTTTAGAGAGATTTAATTGGCAGATTCACCACTTTGCGGAGAATAGCCGGATCTATCGTCGTGATCTTAAGAAGAGTTTTTATTTTAAATTGAATGGCGGGATTGGTGTTTTTCAGTTCTATGGAAGAATAATCGTTTGCCAGTCTGAAAACGGTCGCCTGAATAAATGATACGGATACATCATTGATATTCTGAAAATCGATAATGAGATTATCATGATATGAGATAGTGTTCAGGAATTGTTTTATTTTTTCATAGACGCGATTTCCGGATTCACGGGTAAGAGTAAATTCGGCAAAATCTTTCATCTTTATCAGGCTGTTCATTTTCATTTCTCAATTTTCACTAACTGATTTTATTAAAATAAACTTTTATATAAAAGTACAAAATGTTACTACTGGTCTAATTTTTAGTTCCCTGTTAAAGAGTAACGATACATTTTTTATAAGTTATTTTAAAAAATCGTACCAAAATAAATCCCGCCGGAGCGGGACGATGTCTGCTACATCCACCTCCAAATCAATTGGATTAGCAGTAGTTTAATCACTCCTCTTATATAAATCAATAAAAACATCCTGCTTTCTTATAAAGTCGCCTTTCTTTGTTCGCGCAAATATCCGCCGGAAATTGTACTGAAAGCCTACGACTGGGCGATTGAACAGAGAAATAAAGGCGTCTGCGTCGTTTCCGGCTTTCACTCACAGATCGAAAAGGACGTTCTCCATTTTCTGCTTAAAGGTACTCAACCGGTTATCATGGTACTGGCACTCGGTATGCAGAAAAATTGGCCGCCGGAAATCGGAAAAGCCTTACAAGAAAACAGATTATTGATTATCAGTCCATTTCCGGAAGACGTGACCCGTGTTTCGGAAAAAACCGCCGGATTACGCAACCAGACGATATTAAAGATTGCTGATGAAATAATAGTGGCTCATGCCAGTAGTGGTGGTCTGATAGAGAATATGCTTATAAATGTGAAAAAGGTTAAATGGATTAGTGGCGGATGAGGCGATGGTGGAGGGGAAATTATGATTACTGTTTGGGAAGTGCTTAAATTTCGTAGACGTTTAGAATCTGATCCGGATAATCTAGATGCTAGACGCTCATTTCATGAAAACTATGAATGGCTGGAGGGTTATTGGCTTAGTAAATTTGGTGAATATCATTTTGATAAGGTTTGGAAAAAGTATGGGAATTACTATTGGCAAAACCTCCCTGAGATCCAACAAATATCCCGAAAATTTGCTGATTTACGGCCCGTTGGTAATAACGAGAATCTGAATTATGAACCAACTCAAGAAGTTATAACTGCAACAAATCTGTTACAAACTTTGAACAAGACCCCCAACACTCACTTTAGAGCGTTGATGATTATTGTACGACAGATACGAAATAACTTATTTCATGGAAAAAAGATGGAACTATCTGACGAATTACAGTATCAAAGAAATAAGGAACTCGTAAAACTAGCAAAATTAGTAACTGAAGTGATCCTTGAATCACTTATTGATGCAGAGGCTATTTGTGGATAATATTCAGTAATTTAAGAAGTCAATTATCGAAGCTAATATTAACAATTACGAAAAGCTAGATAAAAATATTCAATCTGACTTACCATTAAAGCGAATTTGGACCCTGGTCGTTTCTGAGCAGTAAAGGATTTTTTAATAGATTTAGAGAATATTTCCAGTTAAAAGCATATTATTAATCCAACCGAATCTCAAAAGTTTAAATAATATAGGTCGAGTTGCCAACTCGACCGTACGATTTAACTAATCGCCCAACAGTATAACAGAACAGTTCATACATCTATTTATTCTGCCAAAAAATTATTATAATATCTTTGTGAAAAATGAAGTATTTAAAAGGATAAAGATATGATTGATATCGGACTTATTATCATTGGAGTAATCATAATCGTCCTCAATATCTTAATTTATTTGCGACTCAGGCAGAGCAGCGATTCGCTGCTTTCGTACGAAGTCAAAGAGCAGAAGGATAAAATTTTATCCTTTGAATCGAAATTGAACCTGTTTCCCGATTTACTGCAGGCAAAAACTGCCGAATCAACCCAGAAGCAGTTTACCGAATTCACCCAGAAAATGATGGCTCAAATCCAGGAATTAATCGAGAAATTTGGAATTTTTAAAAATGACCTTACCAGGACCCTCGCCGAAACCAGCCAGAAAACCTCCGCGGATTTAATTAGTTTCAAGGAGCTTTTCGAAAAGAGCCTGACCGGCGATTTCGACCGCCTGATAACCAAAGTCGAGGCAAAACTCGATGCGATTAATACAAAGGTCCAGGAAAATTTGAGTGAAGGCTTCAAAAAGACCAATGAGACTTTCAATAACGTCATCGAAAGGCTTACCAAAATTGACGAAGCCCAGAAAAAGATTGATAGTTTATCAATGAATGTCGTCTCGCTGCAGGACATTTTAACCGACAAGAAGAGTCGCGGGATTTATGGAGAAGTGCAGCTATACCAGATTCTCTATGCCGCATTTGGTGAGAAGAACGACAAGATCTTTAAAACTCAATACACCTTGAGCAATGGCAAAACCGTTGATGCGATCCTTTTTGCCCCGGAGCCTACCGGCAATGTGCCGATTGATTCAAAATTCCCTTTAGAAAATTACAAACGCATGATTGATAAAACATTGCCGGAGCAGGAGAAGGGGGCAGCCGAAAAGCAATTTAAATTGGATGTCAAAAGACAAATTGATGAGATTGCCGAGAAGTATATCATTCCCGGCGAAACCGCCAATCAGGCGGTGATGTTTCTGCCCGCCGAGGCGGTCTTTGCCGAAATCAATGCCTACCACAGCGATTTAGTCAGTTATGCACAAAGAAAAAGAGTCTGGATTACCAGCCCGACGACCTTCATGGCGGTGCTTAATACCCTCCAAATAGTTTTGAACGATATAGAACGACGGAAATTCGCCGATATAATTCAACAGGAAATTATCAAACTATCGGAAGATTTCCGGCGCTATCAGGTTCGTTGGGATAAATTATCAACCCATATTGATACGGTTCATAAAGATGTGAATGAGATTCATGTATCTACCAGGAAAATTTCGTCCTCGTTCGAAAGAATTGCCAAAGTTGATCTGGAGGAGGATAAGTTGATCGAAGATAACGAATTGCCGCTGCTTGAAGAACCGGATAAAAATT
>JAFGLS010000124.1 GCA_016927935.1 Syntrophaceae bacterium | reverse complement strand
TAACTTCATGATAAATCCTCCTGTCTATTCTGGTTTTATTCCTTACCCGAATTAAAACCATTTACACAGTTAGATTTACACTCCCGAAAAGCTTTAATTTCAATGATAATTTTGCGACTTTAAATAAAGTCCTCAGATATGAAGTTTGCGCAAGATATATTTAAGCATCAACATGCCTCCTGAATACCAAGTTGAGTCATAGTGATGAATGGTATAGGACTTTTTCTCCACTGCTTTGCGTCTTCTCGATTCAGAGTCTGTCTGGTACCATGATAACGGATAAAACACATCACTCGGATGTATTATGATGTCCGTATGAGTCTGCTGGTAGTCTCTAGCCATTTTGTCCAATTCACAAATTATGGTTTTCATTATATAATTTTCCCTGAATTCCAAAGGCCTCTTTCGCCTGAAACTAATCTGCAAACGTTCCAGCAACATCTCCCAGAAACGATGGCCCTTTGGTGAAGCCAAGCAGGCATTGATGATGAAGTCCCGGTTATGGACTATCTTCCCCATACCTCCCTTCTCTATACCCATTACCAGACAGGGCTTTTCCATAAGCGCATCAAGTGGCTTGAGCGGTTCAAGATCAAGATCCGCATAAAGACCACCAAACTTATGAAGGTACAGTATCCGGGCAAAATCAGCCTTGAGAACCGGATAATCATAAGACTTGTAAAGGCTAAGAAAATCCGGATAGTCTCTTTCCACCAGGAGCATGTTGTCATCGTCGGTCCACAATCTAAACTCCCAATCCGGGTGAAGCCTCATCCAAGCTTCTCTGAAGTTTTGCCAACGGAGGGGGAGTTCCACAGTTTTCCAGGTTTGATGTATTATTTTCGGTATCACTTTTTTTGTCCGTACCTGTAAAAAGCCATAATATTATTAACTATCTTAATTTTCTTAATCTCATTTAATCAAACAAGCAACAATAAGGCAAAAACAATTTTTATAACGCAGTACAAAGAACAGTCTGGCTAAGTCTTCCTGTGATTCATTAAGAGACCGCTATCTTTGTTCTTATCGGGCGGCATTGTTTGTAATTCTTTTGGTCACATTCATGTAATGAATTCCGCGGAATGTCAGCTCGACGGAAATGGGCATTGTAAATATCCCGAACCGCAACGATTTAATTATAAATAATAATCCCTGAATGCCAAATGGTGAAAAGAAAAACTTTACAAGTTCAAATGCCAATTTTGACTTGTTGGAATAATTGGTCAACTTGGATTTAGACAATTTCTTTCTCCACGGTTCCGCCTGATGCAGTTTCGATATTTTCATATAGGGAAACCGTCCCAATAGTATTGACGCACGGGCGAAATAGTTACGGGGATCATAAGTTTCCATAATTACCCGCCTGTAACCCTTAACAAGTTTTTCCTCCGGCATCTTGGGGATGAAGTTGAGAGCGGTATCGACATTATCGCCTCTGCATGAGTTGTCAAGTATTAGTCTTCCTTCCCGCTCCAGTCGCTTATACAGTTCGGTATGCGGCAGAGCGTTAAGCAGCCCCACCATGCTCTGAACAATGCCATTACGCCGGATAAAATCCAACTGGCGATCAAATACATCTTCAGTGTCCGTGTCAAACCCCAAAATAAATCCGCCCATTACCTCTATTCCTGCCCTCTGAATCTTTTCGATGGCGGCACTCATGTCACAGGAATAATTCATGCTTTTTTTAGTGGCACGGAGGGTTTCAACATCAGGTGATTCAATACCGATAAAAACAGAAGTAAACCCTGATCTCACCATCAGGTCCAAGAGTTCGTCATCCCCAGCCATGTCCATGCATGCTTCAGTGAACAACAGGTATGGATATCCCCGCTCTTCCTGCCACGCAGCCAGCCGCCTGAGCATATCCTTGACCTTTTTCTTATTGGCAGTGAAGTTGTCATCTACGATAAACAAGCGCCCGCGATATCCCGTAGCGTAAACTGCCTCAACCTCGCGCATAAATTGATCAGTACCTTTAGTACGCGGCACGCGACCAAACATTTTGATGATATCGCAAAATTCGCAATCGAAGGGACAACCGCGGGAAAACTGAAGAGCCATAGATGCATAATCGTTCGGCTTTATCAGATCAAAGCGTGGCGGCGGTGTAAGCGCTAGGTCTGGTTTTTCCTTGTTGTCATATACTCTTTTCGCTTTTCCCTGCTCAAAATCTTCTAAGAATGAGGGAAGATTGTTTTCGGCTTCATACAAGATCAGATGATCTATTCTTTCCAATTCCAGATTGTCGCGTTCCGAAAAGCCGTATGCTGATTGAACATAGGGGCCTCCGGCAACAACAGTTTTCCCGCGTTCACGGCATATATCAAGAATTTTCATAATAGAGTCATGGTGTATCCACATGCCGGTGAGAAAAACGACATCACTTTTGTCCACATCCTGCAGGTCAAGTTGGCTGACATTTAGGTCGGCTAATTTGACCTTGTAATTTTCCGGAAGCATTGCTGCCACTGTCATCAGTCCCAACGGAGGCATGACGGTCTTGAATCCGGCGGCTTTGAGGGAATTGTCATGACTCCAGAAACTTGGCGGAGTCTTTGGCTGTATCATCAATACGTTTATATTTCTCATTACATTTGCATCTTCAATACAAAATATTTCAGGAGGAAAGACTTTTTCAGAACCATGTAATATTTTTTATCAAAAAGGCTTCAATTTTCAGTCTAATTTCCGGCATGACTTTCCGATTTGCCTTCTGTTTTTATTTGGTCGGGGCGAGTGGATTTGAACCACCGACCCTCTGAACCCCATTCAGATACGCTACCAGACTGCGCCACGCCCCGACACTTTGCAAAGTGCAAAGTGTAGGGTCATTAACATTACAGCTAAGCTATGTCAATGATAAATACGCTATTGTTTTTAATGGATTATTTTCAAATAATCACAAGACAAAAAATCTGTCTCCCGACTATTAATCTTTTTTATACCTCAGGAATAATATATTGACACTGCAATTTGATATATGTTAGTAACCCCGCTGAAGATTATTGATTGAATTTACATTTTTTAAATACAAAGAGTAATTTTACGCATCCTGGATGATTTAAAAAATTTTCTTTCTATAAGGAGTTCCCTTTGAAACTAAGAGAAGTTAAAGAAGTGTTAGACGCCAATGTAATTGTCGGTGAGGAAAAGCTGGACATGGATGTTTACACTGCTTTTGGAGCAGATTTGATGAGTGATGTTATGGCTTTTGCAAAAGCCGGCAGTCTTTTATTAACCGGATTGACCAATTCTCAGGTGGTAAAAACAGCAGCCTCCCGAAATATTGCGGCTATCATTATAGTGAGGGGTAAAGAACCATCCACTGAAGCAATTGAGATGGCTAGGGAATTTAAAATACCGATTTTAGCCACAAAGTATATTCTATTTGAAACAGCCGGCATTCTATACAGCAAGGGAATTGTCGGTTGCCTGAAAAAAGTTGAAAGTGATTTTAACAAATAATAAAACCCGCCATTCTCAGTGACACGAGAATTTACCCTGTGCAAAAATTATCATCCCCTTATGATTGCCAAGAATCATGCCGGCCAAGGCCGGCAGTAAACTTTTTAGGGTACATCCGGTATCTTCCCAATAAAAAATTTGAACTCTTTTTCTGAATACGTTCTTCGAGGAAATGACGAATGTTTAATTTTGTTAGCATAATTTTCAAAATGTGATAAAAAGGAGAAAAATTTATTCCCCTTTACTCTATGAAATATTTTATTAATTCCACCGCGGATTACCACAGGAATGATTTAAATTCCCTGGGCTGGGAGCTTACTGTTTGCAATTCCATGGAACCGCTCAACAGTCCCTGCCACCAGGCCCTGACAATTCCCGATTCATTCGGCAAGCATCTTTATAATTTTCTCAATAAAATAATTTCTTTTGATGAAATCAGTTCTGTTTTAGAAATCGGCGGCGGCCTGGGTTATCTGATGCGTGATTTTCTGACGTTGAATCCGCAAATGAAAGCTAAAATGATCGATATCTCCCCTTACCTTCTGAACAAGCAAAAAGAAACTTTACGGCCGCTTAAAGCTGATTTCGAACTTGCCGATATTCTAACTGTTCCGTTGAAATATCTTAGCGGATTTGATTTGGCGATTTTGAATGAAAATTTGGGAGACATGCCTGTTTTGATACCTGAACAGGATAATGATTCATACCAGCCTTTTGCGGACGCAACAGAAAAACTGGAACATTTTAATAAAAAGTATAATTTATCGCTGGGTCTTAATAAAGACGAATGCATCAATATCGGCGCAATGGAAATAGTGGAAAAACTTTGTCTGGCTGGAATCAAGTATATTTATTTAAGCGAACATAGCTGTGAAGCCACCGTTCCCGGAAACATTAAACCTTATGTTTCTTTTCAGTCTTCAGGCATTCCGGAAATGATTTCCCTGAAAGGTCATAAGGAATTTACCGTTAAATTTTCCTACTTGCAGAAAATCGCTGAAGTGCTAAATTACATAACGCGCCGTGGATATTTTGCCGATTTTCTTCCTATAAATTTCACTAACAAGGTTCAGACCGCTCTAAGACTCACGTCGCCGCTTAATGATGAGCAGGAAGTCATCCGGCAGTTTTTTCACGATATTTATAAATACGAATATCTAATTCTTACTAAAGGAGACGAAAAATGAAAACCAAAATGACGATTGTTTTTTTGGCATCAATTTTCTTTTTATCTGTTGCTGTACTTGAATCCCTGGCTTTACGCTGCGGATTGGGACTGGTAACTACAGGAGACACTAAAATGAAGGTACAGATGACCTGTGGCAAGCCGACATCAAAGGAAAAATCCTGCGAACAAAATCAGCAATACACATCCGTGGGGAAAAACGGTAAAATAAAAAAAAATAAGAAATGCGGTAAAAAATTGGAAGTATGGTATTACAACTGCGGAGACAATGATTTCATTTACAAGCTCACATTTGAAAACAACAAATTAATAAAAGAAGATACCGAAGGCCGCGGCAAGGGCAAATCGGATTGTCAGGGTAAATAAATTCCAAATTAAATGCTATAAAAGCATTCAGAGACTGGTTATGAAAAAATCATCATTTTTTGTTTGCCGTCAATTTCTTAAGATATCATTTATTATATTGAGTGTATTGTTCATACCAATTCTCATCCATGCCGGATTATTTTATAATTGTACGGATAACAGAGGAAATACACTTATGTCTGATAATCCCGTGGAAGGCCTGGACTGCAAAGAAATCCAGACAAGCGAAGAAACAACAAGCGCAAAAGAGGAAAGTAAAAAATCAAACAAGGAAGAATCCGATATCAGTTACTCCAGTAATAAGGCAACCAGGGTAACAATAATAGGAAATAGAGTTCTTGTGCCGGTGACATTTGTTTATGAAAATAATGAGACCAACGCCAATTTGGTTTTGGATACCGGCGCATCGGGAACAACCATACATGAAAATGTAGCAAGTCAGTTATACATAAATCTAAATAATGCCCATAAAATGAAGGGAAGAGTTGTCGGAGGGGGAACAATCGATGCCAACATGATTACAATGAACAGTGTCAAGGTTGGACCCTACACCTTTTATAAAAGGAACATTTTCGTTGTTCCTTACGAAGGCCCTCCCTCCAATTATGACGGCCTGCTGGGAATGGATTTGCTGCAAGAGATAAATTACAAACTTGATCTAGGAAAACAAATTCTCATCTGGGAATAAACCCCGTTAGAAAATCCTTTACTTTTCAACGGGTAGGCACACTCGGGGCATTAAAACCAGTGTTCACTAAAAAAGGAAGAAGAACCATCATCCCCGCTGCAAGCATCGGGGTTTTTTAACGGGGTAAACAACTGAAGTACTTTGAATGTTTTTTTTATTCATGAATAAAAAATACACCTGCGTAATTGTCATATTATTAATTGTTGCTTCCTCCGCCGCCTTCGGCCGGATAGTGAACAATGACTTCATCAATTATGATGATAATTCATACCTTACCGAGAACAATCATGTCAAATCGGGCATCAATCCTGAAAGTGTTAAATGGGCTTTTACTACATTGGATTTGTTCTATTGGCATCCTCTTACCTGGCTTTCGCATATGTCGGATTGGAGCATATTCGGTGCAAACGCTTCCGGTCATCATCTTGTAAGTTTAATACTGCATATCGGCGGCGTTCTTTTTTTATTTCTTTTTTTAAACAAAGCAACAAACAATATATGGCCTTCGGCTTTTGCCGCTGCCCTTTTCGCCCTTCATCCTTTGCGGGTGGAATCCGTAGCCTGGGCAGCCGAACGCAAAGATGTTTTGAGTATGTTCTTGGGAATGGCCAGTCTTTACGTATACATTCTCTATGCCAGGAGTTATAAACTTTCCCTGTATATTTCCTGTTCAGCATTATTTGCTTTGAGCCTAATGGCTAAGCCAATGATGGTTACGTTGCCTTTTGTCCTGTTGCTTCTTGATTACTGGCCGCTGAGACGATGGCCTGGAAAAAATATAGCGCCACCTCAAAGTCGAAATCGCTTACTTGGTAATATCTGGAAAGAAAAGATATTGTTTTTTTTACTGACAATTATCATCAGCGTTGTGACTTTCTGGGGACAAAAAAAATTCGGTGTGGTCGCTTCCATTACTGATTTATCCATTTCTGAGCGCGTTATGAATGCTGTCACCTCGTATGTTTCTTATCTGGGAAAAATTTTCTGGCCTCTTGATTTGGCTGTATTCTATCCCTTCGAACAAGCGCTTCCGTGGCAGCAAATCCTTATTTTTCTTTTAATTCTGACAACCATCACTATCCTTGTTATTTACTTTATTAAAAGATTCCCTTTCTTGTTTGTAGGATGGTTCTGGTATCTGGGCACCCTGATTCCCGTAATCGGGTTGGTACAGGTTACCACACAAGCCATGGCTGATCGCTTTACTTATCTGCCCTCTATAGGCATTGCTATTATGCTCTCCTGGGGAATCCCGCTTTTATTCAAAAGAGAAGATCTCCGCAAAAAGGTTTTATTTCCATCGGCAATAGCCCTACTTTTTGTTTTAACAATTTTAACCTGGAGGCAATGCGGTTACTGGAAAAACAGTTTCGCTCTCTTCAGCCATGCCCTGCGAGTAACAAAGAATAATGCTCAGGCTTATAACAACTTGGGACTGGCCCTGTTTGCCAAAGGAAAAATTAATGAGGCTATCAATCATTATGACACAGCTATCCGATTAATTCCTGATGTCCTGCCTTATTACAACAGGGGAAATGCCTACATAAAACTAAATCAGTATCAACGTGCCATTGAAGACTTCAATAATGTTATTCTTCTCAAACCGGATTGTGCCGCTGCTTACTATAACAAAGGCACTGCTTACTATAAAATCAATCAATATCAACGCGCCATCGAGGACTTCAACAATGTTATTATTCTCCAGCCGGATTACGTCGAAGCCTATAATAACAGAGGGTTGGCTTACGGCCGACTGGCCAATTTTCACCGAGCCATCGCAGATTTTAATAAAGCCATCAGACTGAAATCTGATTTTATAAAGGCATATTATAACCGAGGACTCGCTTTCGCTGAACTGGGGCACTACCAGAAAGCCATCGAAGATTTCTCTAAGGCCATTAATCTTAAATCTGATTATGCCAAGGCCTATTATAATAGGGCAGATGTATATTTAAAACAAGGTAATAAAACTTCCGGCTGTCGTGACGCGCAAAAAGCTTGTGAATTAGGATATTGCAAATTATTGGAATCAGCTAAAAGCAAGGGATACTGCCGTTGATTTGACTGATAATCTTTTTCAACAGCTTTTCTACTTACCGTCTTTTATAAGCATTGTCACCGGATCAAGAAGCAAATCTTTTTTGAGCGAGTCATTTGATTTGCCTTTGAGAGACTTAATATAAACCTCATCGCCTCTTGTGGCAAGCTGAACGATTACCTCAAACAAATCGGCAATATGCAAAAAAGAAAGCGGCAAGCCGTTTTCCTGCGGTGGCTCATGGCGATGCGTGTGCACTGTAAACCACAGGCGCATTGAATATTTTTTTGCCAGCTCTTTTAACTGAACAAGCTGGCCACGTCCCGCATCATCGAATTTAAACCCGTCAATGATAACCGTGTGCGGCTTGAAGATATTCTGCTCCATCAAATCGGTCAAACGCTCTTCCAGTTTCGGCGCGCTGAAACCTTCTACCTTGAAGGTCATGATAAAACGATACGGCTGAATCTTATCCCAGTATTCATTAATCCCGGCGATACCGAATTTTTCTATGATATCGTGAAACAGTTCTTTATACCACAAATCAACCTTGCTGACCGCTTCATTGAGGCTTACATGCAGAACGGAGTTTTTCCGCAGCATCATATTTAAAGCGAGTTGAACAAGTAAAGCGGTTTTACCAATACCTGCGTATGCCAGCACCGCGCCGAACCCAGCAACCGGTAAAATATCTTCATTGTCATAACCAAGATTGACGAGCGGATTGCGGTAAATCATTTCCTTTTTTATCATAATGATATCCTTATAATTAAATGAGCAATTTTTTCACACATTTCATAAAAGCGCTGACTGTGAACATTTTTTTACATCACTTCAAATAATATGTCATTTCGGGTATAAAGGTAGGTAAAGTGTTGGTAATATTAAGACAAATAAATTAAAAGAGTAGTCACTTTAATATGTTATGAT
>JAFGLS010000123.1 GCA_016927935.1 Syntrophaceae bacterium | reverse complement strand
TTCATAACATATTAAAGTGATTACTCTTTCAACGTTTTTACTTGACTTTCAGCAACACTTTACCTACCTTTATACCCATTTCGACCGCAGGGAGAAATCTTTCTTTCAGATAGTTTTCTTATAAGATTTCTCGTCGCTACGCTCCTCGAAATGACATTACTTCATCGAACTTTGAACTTTGAACGTTGAACCTAGAACAGTTTTTACTTAACCCTTAAAACTTAACACTTAAAACTTAATTTCCTATTCTTTTATCTTTTTCATCGCGGTCACAATTGAGTTTCGCAGGTAGCCCAGCCGGCGCAGTGTGTAGGGCTGGATGTTTTCCCTGGACAAGTCCTTAATCATTATGAGCTTGCCCAAATCGGAATTATCAGCATCAAGCGGGAGTTCAATACGGAATATGGAGTTTTTTTCAATGTCCTCACGCCTTCGGTAGGGTCCGCGTGTCCATGTCTGGATAATCCCGCGATCGTCCTTCTTCCGTGATGTCCAGACATTGCTCTCCAGGTATCCCCTGACTTTCCATCGCCTCTCCATTCCATAATAGGCCGGCACCGCGGTAAAGGCAGGTTCGACCGGGGTATCTTCCGCACAATTATACAAATGCAATTCTCCCCTGTCGAAATCCATCATTTCCAGCGCCAGGCATATGGACTTCCAGAGTGTATCCATATCCTGCGCCTGTTCGACCTGCAACTGGATATTCAAAAAGCTCCTTCTTTCATTATATAATCCGGCCTCAAACGACAGGTCCCTCAGCCAGCCGAAGAACTTGTCCACCGCCAGATATTCCAGGTAGCCGATTTTCCTGACGGCGATAAAAAACACAATAATCATGGCTATCAGAAAAATACCCGCCATATAGTTGTGGATGTTGACGAGGATAATTCCGGCAATGCAGAACAGAAAGGTAATGCCGTAAATAAGCACCACCACCCACTTATAGGAAAGCCCGATTTTCAGCAAATGATGATGGATATGTCCCTTGTCCGGGCTGAAGATTCTACTCCCTAATAACCAGCGGCGTACCGGTGAAAGGAGCGTGTCGAAAATAGGCACTCCCAGCGCCAGCAGGGGAATCAGCAGAGTCGTGGCCAGGCCTGTTTTGAGTGATCCGTGTATGGACAAGGCGGCAATCGTGTAGCCGAGGAAATAACTTCCCCCGTCTCCCAAAAATATGCTTGCCGGATTGAAATTATAGCGCAGAAAGCCCAGAAGCACGCCGGCGAGGGCGGCAAATTCCATGGCCGTCCGGTAATCGGAGCGTCCTATGGAAAGGCCGATCATGATAAGACAGGCGAAAAGAGCGACCCCCGCGGCCAATCCGTCCAGGCCGTCAATCAGATTCATCGCGTTGATTAAAAGGAGGAACCAGAAAACGGTGACGAAGTAGCTCAGGATGCCGAAATGTATCGTGGTTGCGCCTACGGAAAAAATTTGTATCTTCAAACCGCCATAATAGGCCAGTGATGCGGCTATAATCTGGAACAACAGCTTGAATCTCGGTCTCAGGCGACGGATATCATCAAAAAAACCCACACAAAAGATGACAAGTCCTCCGAGCAAAGCAAAAGGTAGCCGTGAACCAATATCCAGATGATAGGAATAGGGGGCAGGGAGGAAGGATGATGCAGTCAGCGCCAGGACAAAAGAAAGTAATACTGCCAGGCCGCCGATTCGGGGTGTCGGCTTAGTATGAATTTTCCGCTCGAGAGGTTCATCCACGGCGCCGATGTGAACACCAAGCCATTTAACCAGTGGCGTCAGAATGAGCGCCAGGGCCATAGCAATAAAGAACACAAAAAGAATAGCAATCATCTTATTACCATTAATATCAAGTAAATTTATCTATTAGAAAGCTGAAATATTAATATATATAATAATCTAAATTATCTAAATTATAAAGATAATTTTTTGTTTTAATGAGCAATTCTTTCCGGATCCTTCAGTGTGTTCCCCGGGATTCCGCATAATCTATCAGAAAAAAAGATTGAAGATTCTGTATATTTTTTGTATCGCTTGCAAGAGAGAGGACCAATTAAAATGAAGAAGATATTTTTTGCGTTTTTATTGCTGTTAGCCGGTTGCGTCAGTGTACCGGAAAATGTAAAGCCTGTAGATGATTTTAACATCGAACGATATCTCGGCAAATGGTATGAAATAGCCCGGCTTGATCACTCTTTTGAAAGAGGGTTAACCTCTGTAAGCGCAGAATACAGCCTGCGGCCGGACGGCGGCTTAAGAGTTATCAATAGAGGCTATTCGAAAAAAGAAGGGAAGTGGAAAGAAATCGAAGGGAAGGGATATTTTGTGAGAAGTAAAGATCAGGGTTTTCTGAAAGTTTCCTTTTTTGGCCCGTTTTACGGCTCATATGTCGTATTTGATTTGGATAAGGCCAATTATTCTTACGCGCTGGTTTGCGGCCCTGATAAATCTTATTTATGGATTTTGGCACGAAGTCCGCAAATGGATGATAAACTGAAGAGGCATCTCGTAGATAAAGCCGCCGCGCTTGGATTTGCAACAGATAAATTAATATTCATACGGCAGGATAATTAAATATTAGATTTCATAAACCTTCAACCGTGAACGTTGAACCTATAGTGAGACCCGCTAAGAGCAAGCGTAGCGTAGCTCGAAGCGTAGGACGAACTATCCTAGGAGCGTAGCGACGTAGGAGAACCTAGAACTTTAATTTCTGTCTAACTACATGAAAAAGGAACACCGGTGCAGAAACAAACATTCTTTTCCATAAACGCAACGGTTCCTGGATGAGCCTCGGCAGCCATTCCAGGCCATGCCGGACAAACCACGAGTCCGCGTCGCGCCTGATATTTCCAGAATAAAAGTCAAAAACAGCGCCGATTGCCGCCACAAACTTCGCGTTCAAGCGCATTCTGTTTTCCAGGATGAACTTTTCCTGCTTGGGAGCGGACATACCCACCCATAAAACATCAGGCGCCGCCGAATTAACCAATTTTACCATCTCACTTATTTCAGAGGTAGAATAAACGTCCTTAAACGGAGGTGAATAACAACCGGCAACTTTGATGTTGGGATAATCTTGCACCATTCTCTTCTTGATAAGTTCAAGAGTTTCATTGGTTGCCCCGAGAAAAAAAGCACGCATCGTGCCCGCGGCATTCATACGTTTATTCAAACCCGCAAAAACATCCGAGCCGGTAACCCTTTCTTTTATTTTACCTCCCAGCAGGCGGGAAGCAAGCACCACGCCGAACCCGTCAGGCACCAGAAAATCAGCATCTTTAAGCGCGCGTGTAAAAACCTTATCTTTCAACGCTAAAGTGTAAGAATGAGGATTAAAGCAGGCCAGCCACGTTCTTTTGCCGGCCTGGAGAGATTTAAATATTTCATCAGCGCACTCATCAACCGAGAAAGTATTTACCTGATATTCCAGAATCTCTTCCTTCACTTGTTTTCCCTTCAACCTGTATTCCTAACCGTGAACCGTTGAACCTGCTTTGTCCCCCGCTGGCGGGGGGGCAGGGGGTGGAAGTACAGTGTCAACCCTTCGCTTCACCATCCACTATTCACTGTTTTTAACCTTGAACTTTGAACGTTGAACTTAGAACTTTTCACTAAATGTCATTCCGAAGCGCAGCGAGGAATCTTAAACCCAACCTGTCACTTCGAATCCCGATGTGTCGGGATGAGAAGTCTTTAAGATTTCTCGTCGTCCCGATTCTTCGGGCCTTCTCGAAATGACATTGCTTTTCCTAACGTTGAACTTAGAACTTTTCACTAAATGTCATTCCGAATCCGCCGCAGGCGTGTGAGGAATCTTAAAAGATCCCTCTTTGCACTCGGGACATGGATTTCTCCCTCCGGTCGAAATGACAAGAGAAAGGTCGAAATGACAAGAAAAAGGTCGAAATGACACAAAAACGAATTACGACGCAGTCTCATCCGTCGGGTTGCGCTTAAATATTTTTCGTTTTCCAGTAATCGCGAAAAGTTAATATACGTTCCTTGTGTTCCGGCGAAGAAAGGAATGATTCAACATCTTTAGCTAAAAAGTTCAAATCCAGCTCTTTTAATTTTGCATCGAACAATTTTAAAAATTGTTTTTTATCGCAATTCATACATTTGGCGATATAGCTAAAATCAGGCTCAGCCAGCCCCATTAAATAAGACACATCAAAAAGATCTCGTCCTTTTTCGCGTTTCCGTTCCATGACAGTCATCATTTTCTGAGCGAGAAGAACTGACGCAGGCGCTGTCCATATTTGCCGATACAGAGCAAATCTGTTCAAGATATAAGGTTGCGGCTTGTAATATTTTTTATTGGCTTCGGCATCAATACAGATCAGAATTTTTCTTGAACTTTGAGGAGAAATCCCTGTTTGAGAGAGAATGTCCGGAAATTTAATACAACAATTGTATGCACCTCGTCCCACTAAACGATATTCCGCTGCAAAACCTTTATTGGTCATATCCTTACATGCCATTCCCAACAGATTTTCAAACGCCTTGAACGATAGACCAAAATTATCAAAATCCATGTCTTCTGAAAATCGCGGATTCTGGTAGAGAATACGAATTGCAGTGCCGCCGATAAAACACAACGCCGACGCCGACTTCTCCTTGAATATCGAATCCAGCAGTTCATGCTGTAGATATTCCACCAAAACGCCCTGAGGATTTTTCCCGCGCATGTCTGCAGTGAAATATTCAGAAATCTGATCTATTGTAAGCATCGTAAAGCCCAATCCTTCATTTTATTGATATTGAAAGCGGAGAGATACTTCAGAAACTTCTCCGAATCTATTTTTTCTTTTATCGTCTCCATGTTCAACCTTATATTGGCAAAGTCGGTTTCATTGCTGATTTTCGATAGATTCAAATAAAGATAATCCAACAAGGCTTTTTCCGGTTCCGCCATCAGATAATGCCCGTATTCTGTTTTCATTTCCGTATATCCCCAGAAAAGGTCCGACTTGATATGCCGATAGAGAAATGTACCAAAGTCGTTGGTAAACTTCCTGTTTATACGAGCCGTTACACTGACATACGCATAAACCATTTCAGGGATAAAACCATACCAGGACAATGCACTTTCCAAGCTCAGATAACTCGGCGCATAAATAAAAGCCGCAATTTCTTCGCCTTTAATTTTTTCTTCATCCTTTGTAAAAGCATACAATCCATTTTTCAAACGCAGCAAATGACCTTTCTTGACCCACAAACTAATCTGATAATCTAAAAGTTTCTGATCGCTTAACAAGACATCGAATCGTGAAAAGTAAGGAGCTTTAATTATTTTCGTTAAATCTTCGTATTTCATAATCTTATTATAATTAATAATAAAATGAAATACAACCTAATCTTCTACTTTTTATTCTTAGACTGTAACGCGAAACTGTGAACCGTTGAACATGGAACTATTTCTGTCCTCCGCTGGCGGAGGTGGCGCAAAGCGCCGGAGGTGGACTCACCATCCACCATCTAGTGACACTCGCTGAAAATGAGTGAAACGAAAATTTGAAGCGTTAGTGGAACTATCCCCGAAGCGAAGCGAAGAGGGACACCAACCACCAGTCACCATCAACTATTTTCCATTCACCATTCACTGGTTTTAAACTTTGAACATTGAACATAGAACGTTGAACTTAGAACAGCGGTGTTTTTCCATTCCCCATTCATTTACTTACTTTACAAACTCGAGATAATTTTCATTATCAATGATTTCCAGAGAGGCTTCGGGATAACTTTCAAGCCAGGCTTTTGACGATTTGCGGGATTTACGTTTCCACTTGAATTCATAACCGATAAGCCTGCCGTCTCTTTCTTCAACCCAATCAATCTCTTTCTGATCCCAGGTGCGCCAGAAATAATTATTCGAATAAATCTCATCGTAGGATTGTTTTTTCAAGCGTTCCACAACCAGGAAATTCTCCCAAAGCTTTCCAATGTCATCGCGAATATCAAGCGGATTGAAGTTGGCGATGATCGCGTTGCGGATTCCATTATCAAAAAAATAATACTTGCTTTTTGACGTAATCTCTTTACGGCGATTTCGGCTGAAACCCCGAAGGTTAAAAATCACAAACGATTTTTCAAACAAATCCAGATACCGCGCCACCGTTTTCGTATCTATACCCAACTGCTTCCCCAACTCCGAAAGAGACACTTCAGCGCCGATCTGGAAAGCCAGCAGACGCAACAAGTCCAGCAGCAATTTGGAGCTTTTTACTTTTTCCAGTTCAAGAATATCCTTTAAGAGGTAAGAGCCGACCAGTTCCTCCAGCACTTTTTTCTTATCCTTAAGCGATGATGATGTCAGTGTTTCGGGATAACTTCCAAAGATTAAATAATCTTCCAGGCGGCTTTTCAAATCATGATCATTATAGAGTTTGCCCAGTTCAATCTGTGAAAGAGGGAAGAGTATCAACGTTATTTTTCGTCCGGTCAGGGGCTCACCGACCTGTCCGGCCAACTCGAAGGATGATGAACCCGTTACCACAACTTTTATATTTGGCAATTGATCAACGATAATCTTCAGGCCAAGACCGATGTTTTTAATTCTTTGCGCTTCATCAATAGCGATCAGATCATAACCTTTTGCGTAATCAACAATCTTTTTCATATCACCTGAACCCAGAACAATCTGAGTATTGATATCATCGCCCGAATCAAGCTTATACTTCAAAAAATTTTCATTATCCGACAAAAACTTATTCAAAAGCGTGGTTTTGCCGGTCTGGCGTGAACCATAAATGACTAAAACCTTATTCGGTTTGATAAAAGGAGTCAGATTGTCATAATTTCTTGGTAGCAACATGGCGTTAAAATATCATTATAATCATTATTTGTCAATTATAAAGATTTAAACTCCTCATAATAATATGATTATGAGGAGTCAATTTTCTGCTCTGATTCATGATTATAGTTTAAATAATAATGAAAACAATATGTTTGTAATCCCCGAATGGTGCCTATCGGGCCATGTTGCCCCTATAGTGACCTTTAGGTTATTTGGGTAGATCTAGTGAGACAAGTCGAAAACAAATGCAATGAAGTTTGAGCCGTAAGTCGAACTATCCCCGAAGCGTAGCGGATGGGGACAATCTTTCTCCTGGATTCCGGCTAGACCCACGCCGGAATGACGGTGGCGGTGGTTTTTAACATTGAACCGCAGAACCGTCCACCATCAACTATCCACTGGTTTTAAACGTTGAACATAGAACATAGAACTTTTCTTTCACCATCCACCATTCACTATTCTCAACTTTGAACCGTTGAACTCTTCATCAAATGTCATTCCGAACCGCCGCAGGCGTGTGAGGAATCTTAAACCCAACCTGTCACTTCGAATCCCGATGTGTCGGGATGAGAAGTCTTTAAGATTTCTCGTCGTCCCGCTTCACCG
>JAFGLS010000122.1 GCA_016927935.1 Syntrophaceae bacterium | reverse complement strand
TTCATAACATATTAAAGTGATTACTCTTTCAACGTTTTTACTTGACTTTCAGCAACACTTTACCTACCTTTATACCCATTTCGACCGGAAGAAGAAAGATTTTTTTTCTTGTCGAATAAGATTCCTCGTCATCCCGATTATCGGGATCCCTAGGAATGACGCAGACTATTTCATTATATGGGAGAGAAAACAATGCGAAGCGATCTTATGAAACAAGGTTTTGAGCGGGCGCCGCATCGCTCACTTTTTAAAGCGATGGGTTACACAGATGAAGAACTTGCCAGGCCGATTATCGGCGTAGTTAATTCGGCTAATGAAATCATTCCCGGACACATCCATCTGGATTTAATTGCCCAGGATGTCAAGGCGGGAATCCGTATGGCCGGAGGAACTCCGGTGGAATTTCCCGTCATTGGTGTGTGCGACGGCATCGCGATGGGACATGAGGGGATGAAATATTCGTTGGCCAGCCGTGAACTGATTGCCGATTCCATCGAAATCATGGCCAATGCTCATCCTTTTGATGCGCTAGTTTTTGTAACCAACTGTGATAAAATAGTTCCCGGTATGCTTATGGCGGCACTGCGCCTGAACATTCCGGCAATTTTTGTCAGCGGCGGCCCGATGTTGGCCGGAGAACTTCAGGGAGAGGCTGTTGACCTAATCACTGTTTTTGAAGGCGTTGGTGCTGTCAAAGTAAAAAAGATGACATCTGCACGACTTAAAGAATTGGAGGATTGTGCCTGTCCCGGCTGTGGTTCCTGCTCTGGTATGTTTACAGCCAATTCCATGAACTGTGTCACCGAGGCAATAGGTCTGGGATTGCCCGGTAACGGAACGATTCCCGCGGTGATGGCTGCCCGTCATCGGCTGGCCAAACATGCCGGAATAAAAGTAATGGAATTACTCAAGAAAAATATCAAGCCACGCGATATTGCCACGTTGGCTGCTTTTAAAAATGCCATTGCCCTTGATATGGCACTGGGCTGCTCCACCAATACCGTCTTGCACATTCCCGCTATTGCCCACGAAGCGGGAATTAAACTGGATTTAGACCTATTCAATAAAATCAGTGAGAAAACCCACAACCTTTGCAAACTCAGCCCCGCGGGACATCATCACATTGAAGATTTGGACACTGCGGGAGGCATTCAGGCCGTCATGAAAGTAATCAGTTCATTGGGTGTGATTAATCAAAAGGCAATGACAGTAACCGGCAAAACCGTCGGCGTCAATTTGAAAACCGCCCGTGTTCTTAATGCTGATGTTATCAGACCATTGAAAAATTCCTACTCTCTGCGAGGCGGCATCGCTATTTTGCGTGGTAATTTGGCGCCGGATGGAGCTGTGGTTAAGCAATCCGCGGTTGCACCGTCCATGCAGAAAAATGAGGGTAGGGCACGTGTGTTTAATTCTGAAGATGATGCCATCAAGGCAATTCTTGGCGGCAAAATCAAAGGTGGAGACATTGTGGTTATCCGCTATGAGGGTCCCAAGGGCGGCCCGGGTATGAGAGAAATGCTTTCACCCACATCGGCAATAGTTGGCATGGGTCTGGACAAGACTGTTGCGCTTCTGACGGACGGACGTTTCAGCGGTGGCACACAGGGAGCGGCAATCGGCCATATCTCGCCTGAAGCAGCGGAAGGCGGACCGATTGCGCTTGTAAAAGAAGGCGATATCATTTCCATTGATATTCCGGCCAAAAAACTGAATCTGAAAGTCAGCGATCATGAACTATTAAAAAGAAAAGAAACTTTGAAGCCTTTTCAGCCGAGAATTAACAAGGGTTATCTGGCGAGGTATGCGAAGTTGGTGACGTCGGCGTCGACGGGGGCAATCTTTAAAGACTGATATTTTTTGATTATCTATGTGATATCCTGTTTATGAATTTACTCCTTGTCTTTTAAGCCGAGCCATTTGAGGGCTTTTTTCTTGTCTTTGAAGAATTCGATATGTGCGCCTCGGTTATAGGCAACATTTTTGAAAAATTCAGTGATTTCATCAGGGATGTATTCGTAAATACAAATGGCCAATTTTAGTCCGGGTATTGATTGCGATGCCTTGGAACCTGATTCAAAAGCGTCTAATGAAGTAATTTTTCTCGTTTGAGTTTGGCCTTCAGCGAGAACTTTCAGACATTTGTATTTTTTGCATGCCTTGGACAATTCCCTCCACATTTTGTCATTGCTTTCCGGACAGATTTCATAATCCGGCGCATGAGAGATGTGAATGAATTTCCCGTTGAAATCAATGGAAAAGTCGTGACTCATCACATAACCTCTTCTATAATCACTCTTTGTTATCCTGACAAGTTAACACTTACGCACGTGCTTCAATGATAAAACACAACTGGTGATACGTCTAGTTTTTAGTATGGTTAACCTATACATCAAGTTGTCAAATAATGCAATATAGAAAATCTGTCCCCAACCGGCGTTATAAATCATTCAATAAGATTAGGGATTTATTTTTTCGTAAGTATCCGGCGGACTCTTTCCAATTCCTGTTTGTTGTCCACTTCCACGGAATCATAAGGAGTTATGACAGCCTTTATCTTGTAGCCGTATTCCAAGGCACGCAGCTGTTCGAGGGCTTCCAGCTTTTCGAGTTTTCCTTCGGGAAGTTTGGTGAAGATATCCAGAAAATCACGGCGGTAGGCGTAAATGCCGTGATGTTTGTAATAGTCGGCTTTGAGATTTTTATCGCGAACATAGGGAATGGTCGCCCGTGAAAAATAAAGGGCGAAATTCTGATGGTCGAGTACAGCCTTGACGGCGTGTGGATGGGTGATTTCCTCATCTGAAATAATTTTGTAAATCAGCGTGGACATGTTTATGGATGGATCATCAATCAGCGGCTGGATGACTTCATCCACCTGCGCCGGTTCAAAAATCGGCTGGTCACCCTGAATGTTGACAACAACTGCATCGGCGGCAAGATTGAGCGATTTTACCGCTTCCGCAATCCTATCCGTGCCGGAACGGTGCGTGGCTGCCGTCATTATGGCGTTGCCGCCGAATTTTTTTACTGCATCGAATATCCGCTGATCATCGGTGGCGACCGCCACATAGGGAACGGCCTTTGCTTTGGCCACGCGTTCATAGACATGCTGAATCATCGGCTTTCCGCAAAGGTCGGCCAGCGGCTTGCCGGGAAACCGGCTTGATTCGTACCGTGAAGGAATGATACATGTTATATCCCTTTTCATTAATTAGCCTCTCTAAAAATGTTGCGTCGCAGTTGCGTTTTGTCATTTTAATATAACGCACGACGCAAATGTCACTTCGACCGGAGGGAGAAGTCTTTCTCTATAATTTTAAGATTCCTCATCCCGATTCATCGGGATTCGGAATGACAAACAGAAAAATTTACTCTCTTAAGTATTGGTCCTCCTGCTGCAAATAGTTTACAACATAATCCCGTATGGCATCTTCCATAGAGGTGAATATCAGCGGGCATCCGGCCTTTTTCAATTTTGTCATTTCCGCTTCTGTAAAATATTGGTATTGGTTGCGCAGAGCCTCCGGCATGTCTATGTATTCGATGTTTGTTTTTTTCTTCATTGCCGCAAAAACGGCCTTGATTAAGTCATTCCATGTTCTCGCTTTCCCGGTGCCCAGATTAAAAATACCGTTTGCCTCGGGGTTGTCGAAGAGCCACCACATGATGTTCACGCAGTCCTTGACATAAACGAAATCGCGCTTTTGTCCGCCGTCTTTGTATTCTTTCCTGTATGATTTAAAAAGTTTGACCTTGCCGGTTTCCTTTATCTGATGAAAAGCCTTGAAAACGACGCTTGTCATGTCGCCTTTGTGGTATTCATTGGGGCCGAAGACATTAAAAAACTTTATTCCCGCAATTTTGTCTTCAAGTCTATTGCGCAACATCCACAGGTCGAACACCTGTTTGGAGTAGCCGTATATATTGATTGGTTTTAGTTTATCAACTTTGCCGTGGTCATCCGAAAAACCCAGTGATCCGTTACCGTACGTTGCGGCTGAGCTGGCGTAAATAAAACGGACGTCATTTGCCAAAGCCCATTCCGTCAGCGTTTTTGTGTAAAGGAAGTTGTTTTCCCAGAGATAATCGGCGTCGCGCTCTGTTGTGGATGAATTTGCTCCCATGTGCACGATGGCGCTGACCTCGAAACGCACGGAATCGTTGCAAACCATCTGAAAAAAATCGTCTTTATGGATGTAATCCTCGTACTTTAGGTTTAGCAGGTTTTTCCATTTGTCATCGGTTCCGAGCTGATCAACTATAGTAATGTCGGAAATACCTTCCTGGTTCAGTTTCCAGACAAAAGCGCTGCCAATAAATCCGGCGCCACCTGTTACGATAATCATTTGCCTTACTCCTTTATTCCATTTCTAAATCAAGCGCTATCTTTGTTGGCGTCGTCGTCGGCTTCCTCAAGGTATGTACAAATACGCCTCGTCGCCTCCTCCTAGCCGCCGCGATATCATCATTGATTTAGAAACGGAATCGTTTTTTAAAGGCGATGGTCTTAATTAATACCGAAAAGAAATACTGTCAATACCTAATGTTTCTTTTGAAAATGCGGATGTTCGTCGCCGATTGTCAGAACCCGGCAGGGAGCTTCTCCCTTGATCATTATAAAGTTAAGCTGTCGGCCGGTGACGCCTCCGGAGCGTCGGTACGAAAAAAATAAATCATGGCGGCAGGAAGTGCAGAGATTGGAAATATCTATGTTTTCTTCAGGGATGCCGCTATTGATAATCTGCCTGCGGTTTGATTCGGCCAAATCAACTATCCATTTGTCTTTTCTTTCACTGGGTAATAGAAAAGCTTCATGGTCTTTCTGCTTTTGAAAAGGTTTTGCCTCCTTTTCGTCAATCTCAAAGCAGCATTGGCCGATAGCCGGACCGATTGCGGCTAGAAGATTCTTCTCCGATGAGCGATATTTTTCAAAAAACAGGCTAGTCACCTTGGCGCTGATTTCCAGTGCGGTGCTTTTCCAGCCAGCGTGAACAGCAGCGATAATTTTTTTTACCCGGTCGACAATAAATACAGGTACGCAATCGGCTGTCTTGATGCAAATAGCCAGATTCTCGCGGGTGGTGACAATGGCATCATAATTCAGGGTGCCTTCTTCGGGCAAATAATTACCGTATGGCTTGATAACTAAAATATCATCACCGTGAACCTGGTTTAGGGTGAGAAAATAATCTACTGGTATGGCAAATGCCATCGCCAGACGATACCAGTTCTGCAAAACCCTGTCTTCCATGTCCCCTTCCTTGAAGCTGATATTTAGAGATTTGTAGTCTTCTTTCGAGACGCCGCCGAGTCTGGTGCAGAAGGCGTGAGTTAAAAAATCACATCCGCTCAGATATGAAGATTCGTAATATTGTATAGAATGTTTTTTATGCTTATGAAACATTTTGCCTCAATGGTTATTATATTTTCACATATTGGATTTTGAGTCAACCTGCTTGATACTTAAACGAAGCTGCGCGCACAAATCAATCATGTCCTGCGGCATATCCGATGTAAACACCATCCGCTCACCTTTTTGTGGATGGATAAATGATAACTGTGTCGCGTGCAGCGCCTGCCGGTTGAATGCTTTCAGTTTTGATTTCAGCGCAAGGTCGGCAATGGCTTTGATTCGGGAGGTGTTGCCGTAAACACTGTCGCCCACAACCGGATAACCGCGGGAAGAGAGATGAACGCGAATCTGGTGAGTGCGTCCGGTTTTTAGCTCCAGATCCAGAAGTGTGACCACGCCATAGCGTTCACGCACCTTCCAAAGCGTAAGCGCGCCCCTGCCGTGTTTGCTTTTCGTAGACATCTTCTTACGGTTGACCGGATGTCTGCCGACTGGCTCCATTATTTCGCCGTGGCTGCCTTTTACGTCTCCCCAGACTAAAGCCAGATATTTCTTGTGCACATCGTGCTTTTCAAACTGCGCCGAAAGACTTCGGTGAGCCTCATCGGATTTTGCCGCTACAATCAAACCCGATGTGTCCTTATCCAGCCGGTGCACGATACCCGGCCGCAAGACGCCGCCGATTCCCGACAAATCATGACAGTGATACAAAAGCGCGTTAACCAGCGTTTTTTCGGGATTGCCCGGCGCCGGATGAACCACCATGCCTGCCGGTTTGTTGATGATGATAACGGCGTCGTCTTCGTAAACGATATCCAGGGGCATTTCCTGCGGAACAGCCTTGGCTTCCATAGGTGGCCTCTTGATCAGGATAATCACATCGCCTTCTTTGAGGTGCTGGCTTACTTTCGGTGCTTTGTCGTTAACCAGAACATCGCCTTCTTTGATGGCGTATTTGACCTGCGAACGGGAAAGCGCCGCCTCGATTTGCGCGAGAAAAATATCCAGCCTCTGCCCGCCCTGGCTTTTGTCTATCGTAAAACTTATTTTTTCAGCTTGCTCGACCAAATTATGCTCCGATCACCTTTGTCATTGCGAAGCGGCTCTCAGCTCATGATGACCTTTAGGTTACGCTGTGGCAATCTATCTTTTTTATAGGGCGCTGTCCCTATTTTCTGCAGATAAAGTAAATTTTGTTACTAAAATTTTTTTCTGGATGCCGTTCTTCAACGGCATGACAGCATTAGGTGGTTATTTGCTTCAACCCTTCGATGATGAAGGCAAATTCATCTTCGGTCACGGTGCGCAAATCAAGAAGGATTTCATCTTTATCTACGCGGGCGATGATGGGCACTTCGAGCTTACGTAGTTTTTCTTCCATCCTCGTTGCCGGCATTTTTTTGTTCTTGATGACGACTAAGACCGTGGGAATCTGCTGTGTGGGCAGAGAGCCGCCACCGGCCGCAGAGAAATCTTCACGCAAAGAAATTTTCAGCGATTCGAAATTTTCCTTTTGCAATTTGGCGATTAATTTTTCAGCCCGTTTTTTTACATCGGCAACAGGTTCGGTCAAGGACTTCAACGCCCTTAATTTTTTTGCCGCGGCAACTGGATTTAGATAATGCATCAACGTGGCTTCGAGTGCGGCCAGCGTAAATTTGTCGATGCGCAGCGCACGGTTTAATGGATTTTTTTTGATTTTTCCGAGGACTTCCTTTTTCCCGATGATAACTCCGGCCTGCGGACCGCCAAGTAGTTTGTCTCCGCTAAAAGTGACGACATCGCAGCCGGTGGCAAGTGTTTCACGCACGGTTGGTTCGTGCTGAAGTCCATAAAGGTCTAAATCAATTAGGCAACCACTGCCCAAGTCATCCATTACAGGAATGCCGCGTTTCTTGCCCAGAGCAACCAGCGATTCGATATCCGCCTCTTCGGTGAAGCCCACAATGCGGTAATTGCTGGTGTGCACTTTCATAATCAGACCTGTTTTGTCATTGACGGCTTTTTCATAATCGCTCAGTCGCGTGCGGTTGGTTGTGCCCACTTCACGGAGTTTTGTCGCGCTTTTTTGCATAATTTCCGGAATGCGGAATTCGCCGCCGATTTCGATGAGTTCGCCCCGCGATACGATGGCTTCTTTTTTCTGAGCCAGGGTATTGAGCACCAGCAAAACAGCCGCAGCGTTGTTGTTGACTATGAGCGCGTCCTCGGCACCGGTAAGAGCGCAAAGCAGTGAGTTGACATGATCGTAGCGTTGCCCCCGTTCGCCTTTGCCTAAATCAAACTCCAGATTGGAATAGCTTTTGCCAACCTCGACAATTCTTTCCAAAGCTTCGGGGCAAAGCGGCGCGCGGCCCAGATTGGTGTGCAGAATAACGCCGGTGGCATTGACCACACGGCGCAAGCTGTAGCGGTATAATCCCTTGACTGATTTTTCCACTTCCTGGGCGGCTGCTTTCGCGTCGGGAATGACTTCAGCAGGAAGCTTCTTTTTGGAGTTGACAATTTTATCGCGCAGATCCTGTACAACCTTGCGGCAGGTTTCCTTGACGATTTCGCGCGGGGCAAGGTCGTAGATATTTTGCTTCTCCAGAATCAGAAGAACCTCGTCAATCTTCGGTAGCTTTTTTAATAAATCTTTTTTTAATTCATCCATAGATATCCTCTTTTGATGTCAATCTTTTTATCCCCCGTTGGCGGGGGTAAAGGGGGTGGAAATTCTTTGTTTCAAACTCTTTGTTTGATTCCTCCCCCGTCGCTTTGCAGCGCCTCTTCAAAAAGAGGGACAAAATTTAACTTTTTTGTCATGTCGAGTGTAGCCTATAGTCCAGCTATAATCTAAAGGTCACACGTGCTGTGGAGACATCTTGTTTTTTAGACTTCTCACTTCGACGTATCGGAGTTCGAAGTGACAAAAAATATCACTTAACTCCTGCCTGCTTGCGGCAGTAGTCACGGAAATTGTTTACGGCGATAAAAAATTCCCTCATCATTATCACCCACAGATAGCGGCCGTACGGAGTCAGGTACAAATAATGATCAAAATAACGGAAAGCTCTGACAATTTCAAAGGCGGATATTTCCTTCCACATGGTTTTCAGAAATTTATTATCATATTTTTTCTGCAGGGCTGTAATATCCAGTTTTGTGCTGAACAATTTCATTAAAAAATCATATCTCATCTGATCGTGAAGATCAAATTTGCGAAAGGCCTGCAGGGGCAGTTTGCTTTTTTCCAGCGAAGCGATGTAGCTCTCGATATCAAAAGTGTTGGAATAACAGATTCCGTGCAGATAGCCGATGGACCCGCTGCCCAGTCCCGCGTATTCTTCAAATTTAACAACGTATTCGTCAATTAATGACTCTTTGTGAGAAAAGCACCAGGCCGAAGAAAAATCATAATATTTTCCCAGACGCCTGACGATCAGTTCGTATAATTTTCGTTCTCCTCCGAAATCAACATGGCCCACGGTTTTTTCCATTGTCTCCTGCGTTAGGGAGGAAATCATCAACGGGTAAAAGGTTACCTGGTCCATGTTTAAATTAAGCAAAATTGCCAAATCCTCTTCAAGCATTTCAGATGTCTGTCCGGGAAAATTAAAAATCATGTCGGCATTTAATGTGTGAAAATAACCCTGAGTATTTTTCAGCCGTTCGGCGATTATCTTGCCTGAACCATATTTTTCGTAACGGCCGATTTTTTTAAGTAAATCATCATTGAAAGTTTGCACTCCTACTGAAAGCCTATGGACATTGTTCTTTTGCAGGATTTCGATTTTTTCCGGTGTCAGATGATGGGGATTTGTTTCAACGGAAATGTCTTTGATCGGAAAAAGTTCTTGCGCCAGATTCAGGATTTGATCCAGTTCGTCAATAAGCACGGTCGGAGTGCCGCCGCCGACATAAATCCCTTCAAATTTGTAGCCTTTTTCGTGATAAATTTTAATTTCCCGGCGCAGTGCCTGAAAATATTTCCGGGCTAAGGGTTCTTCAAAGGTTACGCGGTGAAAGGAGCAGAAGGGGCAAAGTTCTTCACAAAAAGGGATATGCAGGTAGAGAAGGCGCTTTTTTTCATCGTTGCAGAAGGTTAATTCAGGCAAACGTCCTTTTTCAAAATTTAATAAGCCGGCAAATTTCTGTTTAGCTAATCTGGTAACAACTTGAATAATCAAGATAATTCCTTGTAAATTAAAGTTTTATAAAATCAGTTGTTTGTAATGTTTAGCAAAAGACATATACTTATTGCAAGCGGCAAATCAACCAATTATTTGTAAAATATTAATAAGTTTATTGATTTGGCAAGTGCATAATACTGGCATTTCCCCGCTAAACTTCGTTTGCGGGATAATTCGTCCATCAAATTTCAGCGTGCTTCGCTTCTGAAATTTGGGACTCATTACTTGAAATAACAAAGAATAGATGATAAATGACCCCCAAAAATAATTTTTTGGTAAAATATATGTCTTCGAAGAGAGTTTTAGTGTTATGGGATGAAAAGGGAGCAAATACTGAGGATACTTCTGTTTTAAGAAAGAAATCCGTTGAGTTACCGGTGCCTATGGACAAGGAATCGCGGAAAATTATTCAAGCATTAATAGATTCTTTCATGGCAAGAGATGATGCTTCCGGTTTGTCTGCTCCGCAAATAGGTATTAATAAAAGGGTAATAGTTTTTCGAACCAAAGGATTTGATGAAGGGCAGAAGAAAGTGAAAAGTATTGATGATATCGAGGTGCTGGTTAATCCACGTATTACCCAGGAGCGTGGTGAAAAGGTAACCGCGGCGGAAGGTTGTCTTTCCTGTCCGGATGTTCAGGTTGAGGTAAGCCGCTTCCCGGAAATAAAAGTCCGCGCTTTGGATGTCCAGGGAGAAAAAATAAACAAAAGATATCTGGACTACGTTGCCCGTGTTATCCAGCATGAAATTGACCATCTGGACGGCAAGCTGATTGTTGATTACGGTGATGTTTATTACCCCAAACGTAAACAGCTGTTTTTTGAGAAATTATTTAATGACACTCGCTAAGAGCAAGCGTAGCGCAGCTCGAAGCGCTAGTGGAATTATCCCTGAAGCGAATGGCCTAAAGGCCACTATAGGCGGAATGGGATTTGAAACTCGTTGATAGTGAAACCCAAGTTCTAGAAGCGAAGCGCACTGGAACTTGATGGTTGAACTATCCTAGGAGCGCAGCGACGTAGGAGAGCGATTGAAGTGAAATTCGTCCCTGCCACCTGATGGTGGCGGGATAATTCACTCTAAGATTTTCCGGGTACTACGTTTCGGAAAATCAAGGTTCATTAAAGCGTAAGTGGTAATGAGACTCAAAATTCAGGAATGAAGTGAACTGAATTTTGTTAGTCGAATTATCCAATCCCGATTAATCGGGATTGGAAATTATCCCAGGAGCAAAGCGACGCGGGATTTGACACTCGCTAAAATTATTTTCCGGAGAAAGCAGTTTCATGCTGAAAATTCAGTGTCCCAAATGCAATAGATCTTTTTTCTGGACGGACGAAATGCCCACTCAGGGCAAGTGTCCGACACCTGATTGTGAATGGATTTATGATATTCACAAGGAACTGGGTAAAAATGTCGCACATCATGAAAACAAGCCGAAATTTAAAATATATTATTGTCCTTTTTGCCAAAGCGAAATTACCTCTAAAATTACTATTTGTTCAAAATGCGGCCATGTCGTGATAGGAAGGAAAGTTTTACGCAAGAGTTATGTTTTTTTGGCGGTATGCCTGATTCTGGTTTTGTTATCGTATATACTTAATTTATTGGTAAAATAAAATTGAAAAAAACTCCGTTATATGAAAAACATGTTAACCTCAAGGCCAAAATAATTGATTTTGGCGGCTGGGCTATGCCCGTGCAGTACACTAACGTCATTGATGAACACAAAACAACCAGAACTGCTGCCGGTTTTTTTGATATCTGTCACATGGGGGAAATTGAGGTTAAAGGTCCACAGGCGTTTAATCTTCTTCAATTGGTTTTGACCAGAAATTTGGCGGAGCAAACTGTAGGGCAGGTTAAATTGTCAGTTATGCTTAACGAAGAAGGCGGTATAATTGACGATTTGACCGTATATAAAATGGGTGAAGAATCCTATATGTTGGTGACCAACGCCACACCAAAGGATAGAGACTGGGAATGGATAAAAAAGATTCGAGACGAAAGAAAATTTGATTGCGATTTAAAAGATATCAGTGATGAAACAGGCAAACTGGATTTGCAGGGGCCTCGCTCCGAAGAAATTTTGCAGAAATTGTCGGCAACAGACCTGAAAAATTTGCGTTTTTATCACTTTTGCAAATCTAGTGTCGCGGGATTTGGAGCAATCATTTCCCGGAGTGGTTACACCGGAGAGGACGGATTTGAAGTTTATGCCGGAAGTGATGTAATTGGAGAAATTTGGGATAAAGTAATCACTTCCGGAAATGCTTTTGGCATGAAACCATGTGGTTTGGGCGCGCGCGACACACTGCGGTTGGAATCAGGCATGATGCTTAATGGTCAGGATATGGACGAGTCGGTAACTCCTCTGGAGGTACCTTACAGCTGGATTACTGATATGAACAAGGAATTTATAGGGTCTGCCGGACTTAGAGCAAAGCAAGAATCCGGTTTTGCAAAAAAGCTGGTTGGTCTGGAGATGACCGGGCGCGGCATAGCTCGTCACGGTTACAGAGTTTTTCATGGTGGGAAAGAAGTCGGGGGTGTGACATCCGGCACTTTTTCACCGACATTCAACAAAGCAATCGGCTTGGCTTTTGTTGATGTTGATTTCAGCGCGCCGGATACTGAAATAGAAATTGCTATTCGTGATACAATGACCAAAGCAAAGGTCGTTAAAATACCGTTTTATAAGAGGATTAAATAACATTAAGGAGGGGCATTATGTCCAAACCAAATCCGGATGACAGATATTACTCCCGCGACCATGAATGGCTGATATACTATAACGACGGAACAGCAACAGTCGGCATAACTGATTATGCTCAGGAAATGCTTACGGATATTGTTTTTGTCGATTTACCGGAAGTTGGAAGGATAGTTGTTCAGCATGCCACAGTGGCTGTTGTGGAATCGGTCAAGTCAGTATCCGATGTTTTTGCCCCGGTGAGTGGCGAGGTGATTGCCGTAAATTCCATACTGGAAGAGAAGCCGGAGCTGATTAATCAGGATGCTTTTGGTGAAGGTTGGATTGTGAAAATGCTTTTATCAAATCCAGACGAGCTTAATATGCTGCTTACAGCAAATGGTTACGATGAAATGCTGAAAGAAGGAAGATAATCACGGGTATGAACCCAAATCAAGCTTTGAAAACATGTCCCGCATTAAGCTGTGTGTGTATCAAACCCTCCGCTTCGCGGGATTGTTCAACTTACAAATTCCGCTGCGATTCGCTTTCGGAATTTGAGTTTCAATAATAAAGAAAGAAAAAAATAATCATGAACTACTGCCCCCACACTCCTGATGATATTGCTCAAATGCAGTCTGTTATAGGCATATCGAATCTTGACGAACTTTTTGCTGATATTCCGGAAAAATTCAGATTGAAGCAAATTATGGATATTCCCGATGCGTTATCCGAAGTCGGGACTTTGTCTGTTATTAAAAATCTTGCCGCAAAAAATAAAATGCCGCGATTAACCTTGACAGGAGCAGGTGCTTATCATCACTTCATTCCGGCGGTTGTCGGGCATATTACATTACGAGCGGAATTTTACACAGCCTATACTCCTTATCAAGCTGAAATAAGTCAGGGAATCCTGCAGGCAATCTATGAATATCAGACCATGATTGCCCGTCTCACCGGCACGGAAATAGCTAACGCTTCCATGTATGATGGCGCTTCCGCTTTAGCTGAGGCTGCGGTTCTTTGCGTGAAAATGTCCAACCGCACCAAAATCATAGTCGCCCGTTCCGTGCACCACGAATACAGGCAGGTTTTACGGACATACTGCTGGGCTAACGGCTGTACGGTTGTTGAACTTCCTTACGCTCCGTCAGGTCAAATTGATTTAGAAGCTTTGCGGAGAAAACTTGATGATCAGGTTGCGGCAGTTATAGTGCAAAGTCCCAATTTCTTTGGTGTCATTGAAGATATCGGTTCTATGGCGGATGCTGTCCATGAAAAAGGAGCGTTGCTTGTAGCCGGGTTTACCGAAGGTACTTCTCTAGGTGTCCTAAAACCCGCGGGAGCGGCAGGCGCGGATTTTGTGGTTGGTGAAGGGCAAAGCTTCGGCAATCCCCTCAATTACGGTGGACCTTACCTGGGAATTTTTGCCGCCAAGGAAAAATTTATGCGCCGGATACCCGGAAGACTTGTAGGTGCTACAGTGGATAAGAATGGTCAGCGTGGATTTGTACTGACTCTGCAAACGCGTGAGCAGCATATCCGCCGGGAGAAAGCCACTTCCAATATTTGTTCTAATGAAGCACTGTGCGCCTTGGCGGCAGGGGTTTATCTCGCCGCCTTGGGTAAAAATCTGAAAAAACTCGCCGAAATTAATATCTATAAAGCTCAATATTTAAAGAGTAAGCTTCTAGCTCTTCCGGGCTGGAAAGAAGTATTTTCAGCGCCCGTTTATAACGAATTTGTTTTGAGTTGTCCTGATTCTAAAAAAGCAAATGAAAAACTGAAACAAGAAGGAATCATCGGCGGATATGAGCTGCAAAAAGATCATCCGGAATTGGAAAACGCACTGCTTTTTTGCGTAACGGAGATGATTTCCAAAGCAGATATGGATAAGGTTGCGTTGATATTGAAATAATTTCAGGAGTTCTTTAATGGAGTTGATATTTGAAATAAGCAGACCAGGAAGAGTTGCCGCGGATATTCCCGCAAGCGACGTGCCTGTAGTTAATATTGAGGACAAAATCGGCAGCAAATATCTGCGTAGCGATATTGATTTGCCGGAAGTTGCTGAGATTGATTTGGTGCGTCATTACACCAATTTGTCACGGCGTAATTTTGGCGTTGATCTGGGATTTTATCCCCTGGGGTCCTGTACGATGAAATACAACCCTAAAATTAACGAAAATGCCGCAGCGTTGCCCGGCTTCACCGAATTGCATCCTTATGTTGACACAGAATCTGCTCAGGGCAATCTTCAGCTGATTTATGAAATGCAAAAATATCTGAGTGTCATCTTCGGTATGGCGGAATTTACTCTGCAGCCGGCGGCGGGCGCGCATGGCGAATTGACCGGAGTCATGATGATTAAAAAATATTTTGAAAAAAAAGGTCAGAAGCGCCGGATTATTCTGATACCTGATACTGCTCACGGAACCAACCCGGCATCCGGAGCGCTTTGCCGTTTTGATGTTATGGAACTTCACTCCAGCAGCGAAGGAGGAGTTGATATCGAACATCTGCGGTCGCTGATGACCGAGGAAGTGGCAGCCTTGATGCTGACCAATCCCAATACTCTAGGGCTTTTTGAACGCAATATAGAAGAAGTTGCCAAAATAGTTCATGAAAAAGGCGGACTGCTTTATGGCGACGGCGCCAATGCCAACGCTTTTTTAGGCAGGACTAGGCCCGGTAATCTGGGCTTCGATATCATTCAGCTCAATCTGCATAAAACTTTTTCCACTCCGCACGGCGGAGGTGGGCCCGGCAGTGGCCCTGTAGGGGTGAGCAAGGCCATTGTTGATTTTTTGCCCATACCTCGCCTAGTAAGAACGGATGATAAATATCACTGGTCGGAAAAATTTCATGACAGTATCGGCCGTGTCCGTTCATTTTATGGAAACTTTAACGTTATCGTGAAAGCTTACACCTATATCCGTTCTCTGGGCGCCGGAGGCTTGAAGCACGCCACTGATATGGCTGTGCTCAACGCGAACTACGTCAAGGAGAAATTAAAACCTTACTATGATTTGCCTTATGACCGGATATGCATGCACGAATGTGTTTTTTCCGGTAAACGACAGGTTGCCGAAAACGGTGTGCACACAACAGACATTGCCAAAAAATTGATTGATTTTGGTTATCACCCGCCGACCATTTATTTTCCGTTGATTGTGCCCGAAGCAATCATGATTGAACCTACCGAGACGGAAAGCAAGGAGACGCTGGATAAATTTTGTGAGGCCATGATTGCCATAGCTAAAGAAGCCAGGGAAAATCCTGAGGGTGTGAAAAACGCGCCTATTAAGACGCCGGTGAACCGTCTGGATGAAGTGCTGGCAGCGCGCAAGCCCGATGTCTGCTGGAAGAAACCTTAAACCTTTATAAGGATTTTCCCCCTTTGTTAAAGGGGGATGAAGGGGGATCTTTCATTTGATTCAATTAAATAAAATCTCCCCTCACCCTTCTTTAGAAAAGAGGGGAATTGTCAATATCAGTGCGGCAATCTTTTAATATACGATACTAGGTTTTGAAGAATAATCTATGAATCAATTAAAAGAAAAATCGCAACTCCTCCACAAGCCTTACTGGCTGAAAGTCCGCCCTCCTTTTTCCAGGGAGTGCCGCAGCATAAAATCAACTCTGGCCAATCTAAAATTACATACTGTTTGTCAGGAAGCGGCTTGCCCCAACATGGCGGAATGTTTTGCCTCCGGCACGGCAACTTTTCTCATTATGGGAAATATTTGTACGCGCGACTGCCTCTATTGCAATGTTGAACATGGCAAACCACAAGCAATTGACAAAAATGAAATAAATCATCTCGTAGATGCCGTAAAAAAATTAAAACTGGAATATGTTGTAATAACTTCCGTTACACGCGATGATTTATCAGATGGAGGAGCGCAAATTTTTGCCGATTGCGTATACAGACTACGGGAAGAAAATCCCGCCTGCAAGGTGGAAGTTTTGATTCCTGATTTTCAGGGTAATTCCGAGGCGCTTCAAAAGGTTCTTGAGGCCAAACCAGATGTCATCAATCACAATATGGAAGTGGTCAGACCGATGTTTGCGAAATTGCGTCCACAGGGCAATTACGATGTTTCGCTGAGTCTGCTCAAAAGTATCGGTTCATCCTCTGTTATTTCCAAAAGTGGTTTCATGATTGGTTTTTGCGAGAACCGTGAAGATATTTTGCATCTGATTGATGATTTGGCAGCGGTGTCGTGCGCTCGTCTGACCATCGGGCAGTATCAGCAGCCGACACTGAAGCATTGGCCGGTGGCTAAATACTATCATCCGGATGAATTTGCCGAATTTAAGGAAATCGCCTATCAAAAAAGTTTTAAGTATGTGGAAGCAGGTCCATTGGTTCGCAGTTCCTATCACGCAGCGAGGGCAGGCGAAAATAAATAATGAGGAGATGCTAATAGTGGAAAAATTAATAAACACAATGTCATCTGTTTTTGCTATTGTTTTTAAAAAACTAGTATGGTGTCCCCAGATTCCCGACTAAATGACCTAAAGGACACCGTGGTCACCGGTGAAGGGGAAAAATCAAGAGGTAATTTGATGTCTGAAAAATATGATTTAATTATTATCGGTGGAGGGCCGGGAGGATTGTCGGCGGCCGAAGTTGCCGCGGCGAAGAAAAAGAGAGTCCTTGTTATCGAAAAAGAAGGGTGGGGTGGGACGTGTACGCATCGA
>JAFGLS010000121.1 GCA_016927935.1 Syntrophaceae bacterium | reverse complement strand
TGCATACGGACCACCGGCGACTACAGGTTTATGGCATTTAAGGCATAGTTGTACAACCTGATCAAATGATTCCTTCTGGATAATCATAGCCGAGATAAAAACAAGCTCCGCATCTTCAATATCTTTTAAAGTCAATTCTGTTGTATTCATATCGATGAGTTTGACAACATAATTTTTTGGTAACATTGATGCAACAGTAAGCAAACCCAAAGGCGGCATCACTGATTTAAATGTAGATACTCTTATTGGATAGTCAAAACTCCAATAGGTTGCAGGAATCTTTGGATATACCAAAAGTACTTTAGTTCGCATCAGACCTCATACACGTCATTAAATATTTTTTACTGTAATATATTTTCAAAAAGTTAATAACATCAATAACCATTAAGTTGCTTCATTTTAATCTATTTTATCAAAAACGCTTTCTAGAAAAAAACTTTAATTTTAATACTCTAAATACCTCTCTTGTGTATGCTGCTGAAGCAAATTTTACTCTAGGATTGTCATGTTTAATAGTTAAATAAATAATGGAATAAATGACAATGAGAATCTTTATGAAGTAGGGTATTTTTTGAGAAACTTTATAAGTGAGTTTCTTTCTTAGAAAAGCCGGCAAAGAAGGAAGAACTTTAAAAATGAAAAAGTATTGATTATGAAAGTCTTGAGCTCCCAAACAATAACTATCGTAATAACCATGAGGAGTTTTACCTTGATTGATTAAATCGATTTTCTCATCGTCTAAAATTTTGAGTTCTACAGCCCTTTCTATAATTTCTGTCTTTGGGTGATACGACATCCAGTAAGGCTCTATGATATGCGGCATATTTCCAAGAAAGAACAGTCTTGCTTCCTCAAAATTTTCTAGAGTGTCTCCCGGCAATCCGATGATGTAATCGGCAAATGATACGATTTTATATTTTTTCAACAATAGCAAAGTCTTGATTATATTGGCGTTTGTTCCAGGTCGGTTTAAGTATTTTTTACGGTATTCTTCGTTAATGCTCTGAATTCCAAAATCAGCCCATTTGCATCCGGCTTCCTTCAGCATGATAGCCGTTTCTTCATCAAACAACTCCGTGTGTATATAACACTTGAAGGGGATAGCGACCTCTTTTTTGTATGCAATTAGAAATTCTTTCAGCCACTTTTTATCCAGAATGAAAATGTCATCCCAAAACTCAATAGTCTTACACTCCAATTTTTCTTTAAATGTTTTCAATAGTTCTATTGCATGCTTAACGCTAGTATGCCTTATATAATTTGATTTTTCTTCGGGAATATTTCTGAAAAAATAATTGAAACAGAAGGAACAGTTGTATGGACATCCCTGTGAAAACATTACAGGGAAATATATGTGAATAGGGGGATTGAATTTTTTCAAATACATTTCATCATCATAAGGGATAGAGTCCAGGTCTTGAAGAAATCCGACTTGTTTGCCTTTAATGATTTTACCATCACTGGATTTGTACCATGTGTTAACTATTGGATCGGAAAAATTCCCTTCTTCAATGCGCTTGAGAATTTCCGGGAAGGCGATATATCCTTCGCCGATAGTTATATAGTCTATGAAGTCGTTGGCTATGACAACTTCCGGAACGGCGGAGACATGAATGCCGCCAAAAATAATTTTTGCATTAGGACAAATATTTTTACAATTTTCAGCGTAGTTTATTGCTAACTGATAGTGACATGTTAATACAGAAAATACAATTACATCAGGATTAAAATGTTTAAGTTCCTTGAATGCTTCTTTGTCGGCATTGAATAATCTGGAAAGTGACTTAATTTCTCTAATGAGACCATCTCTAAACAAAGTTGGCGCATGTATTAGTTCTACAATATGTCCTTCTCTTTTGGCTATGGCTGAAAATATTATGAATGCCGAATGTACCACTCCAATGTTGAAAAAAGCTATTTTCATATAATTTATTTACAAGTAAATTTGTAATGTCTACGATAAAAACTTTGCTGTTAATTAAGATAAAATCCAGTTTTTAATCCTGAATAAGTCCTCTTTTTTAAAAGTTTTCGGAGTATAAATAGATTGATTTTGTGTGTCAAGTATTATGAGAAAGTATTATGAGAAAAATCATTAAATAATGTAAAGATTCTATAAAAAATATATTTTAATCTTTCCAGAGAGCGGGTAGCGTGCAAAACATTTAGTATAATTTTCGGCCTCATATAAAAGTTTAGGAAAGCCAGACAAAATAGCCATGTAAATTTTTGCCTCGATATGCCTTCCGGTACATAGGTTATTAAGTCTAGTCCCATAAGCTTCCAATCGATTTCTTTTATTTCTTTTTTTGCAATCAAGTCTTCAAATATTTCAGTGCCGGGCGTGGGATGAAATGGGAAGAAATTGGCACCATAGAGAGGAAGGGTTTTGGCAAGTTTTATTGTTTTGTAAATGTCTTCTTCTTTTTCCGTCGGATAACCCAACATAAAATTGCCAATGACTTTTATATTAGTTTCATCGTGAATAAAATTAATTTTTTCTTTTATAAGATCAATGGTCAGATTTTTCTTCATATGGTCGAGAATCCGCTGCGATCCGGATTCTATTCCAACGGTTAACAAGTAACAACCTGATTTTTCCATTAAACTTAATATTTCTTTGTCAGCCATATCTGGGCGTATGCCAAAGCAGGACCACTTAATATTTAAGTTTTGTTCAATTATCTGTTCGCACAATTCTGCGACCAGATTTTTAAAAACCAGAAAATTATCATCAATAAAACATATTTCACTTATTCCGAAATTTGATTTCAGAAATTTGATTTCCTGTATTATATAGGAAACACTATGCGATCTTATCTTATTTCCAGTTATTAAGCGGACAGCACAGAAAGTACAATGGAAAGGACATCCACGTGTTATGATAAGTGGAGCTACAATTTTCGATTTTGTGAGATAAGATGTTTGGAAAGGATAATTGCAGGGATTAATTAAATCCCAATCGGGCGAGCCTAGAGAATCCAAATTTTCTTGAAAAACTGGAGTATTGCATTTGATTTGTCCGTTTGCTCTCCAGATTAGACCTGGAATATTTTCTTGTCGGGTTATATTCGGATTTAAAAAACTTCTTATTAATTCCGCCAAACTATTTTCCGCTTCTCCTCTTATGGCAAAATCAGCCTCTTCAAAATATTGCAGTGTTTGTTCGGGAAAATAGGAAGGATGAGCCCCGCCGAGAATAATTTTAACGTCAGGATGTATCTTCCTGACTATCAATAATGATTTCTTAACGGATAACAAATCAGTGGAAAAAACCTTTAATCCGATAACATCGAAATCAAGATTTGCGATGTATTTCTCAAAATTTTTGAAAGTCATTCTGAGATTGACACAGTCAAGGATTTCAACCTGATGGTTTTCTCTTTTCAAAGCTGTAGCCAGAAAACCTAAACCCAAATCCGGTGAGGACAGAGAAATATTACGAGTGATAGGATTGACAAGTAAAATTTTCATGAAGAAGAATCAGGATTTTTAAAGTATTGTTTGATAAAAAATTTATTATTCACTAAAAGACTGTAAAAATTTTTAATATTCATGTCAAGCCATTATTAAACGTGAAATAGTTTGTATTGTTTAAAATTTGTAAGTATTATTTCACCCATGGTATTGAGTAAATCTTGTGGACGGTTGGATTACATCCCCCCAATTGCGGTTTCTGAATTCACGCAGACGACCTGCTAGGAAGATAATACTTGCCGCTGCAATTTGAAAAAAATTAACTGATCCGAAAGACTTTTCTACCTGTTGTCGAACGTCTTTTATTAGTTTACGCATATGGACAGTGGGTAAAAGGTAATCCATCGCTGCAAGTAGTATCTTATATGTCCTCATTTGTTGAGCTAAGAAATCTGCTTTGGTTCGGAGATGCGATTTGTTAGATTTGCGAAGATATTCCCATCCCCTGTAATCCGTTTCAATTAGGCGAAACCATGATGGCCCAAATTCATGAAAATCGCGCTGATAAGCTTCTTCCTGAATATTTTTTGCTTCCTGATTAGTAAAATTAGGATGGTAAAACCACGGTTCGTTAAAAGCGTGCATTTCCTCCCATGGGATGCCCGGTATAAGTCTGCCTTCGTTGCGCATCCTATTCCAGAGGGGGGTTTGTGGAACGGGTGCATAGTAAGAAAATTGACTGAATGCCGGCCTACAAGCAAGATGTTCCTCTATATCTTCACGGATGTTTTCTTTGGTGTGCTCATCAAGAAGCAAGATGGAACTGAGAATGGTTTTGATTCCATAGAGTTTCATTTCTTCAACCAGTGATTTCATATCTATGCCACGGTTTTTCGAATAATCAGAAAATTTGCTTTCTCGGCCGATCCAAATAAGGCTTACTCCCATTTCCGCAAGTTTTTCTATTCCAAATTCCATTACTTTATCAGCAGAAGCGAAAATAAGAAAATTAAATGCCTTACCGCTTTTTACGATATAATGTCTCAGTTCCTCGGCTCTATCCAAATCTATGAGGAAATTGTCATCGCCGATAAAAGAAATTAGGTTCGTTCCTAATTTGACGGATATACGCGATATTTCTTCAAACAGCGTCCTGCCTGTTTTGTAAAATTTAATATGCCTGCATCCGAAAAAATGACTTGGACTGCAAAAGTCGCATCCATATGAGCATCCGAGACCTACAGCTATTTGAGTAATTTTGGGAATTCCGAATAATGGCACCCCCATTAATTCCTGAAAGCCTGTACTTATGTCCGGGTTTTTAAATTTAAATTCGGCAGGCAAACCGAGCAAATTTCGCATGAAACTTATACCTTCACCAATGCATATGTAGTCCACATCAAGAATTTTATCTAAATTGGGAATTTCTGCACAGAAACCGCCGATAATTATTTTGGAATGTGGTGAGAAATTTCTTATTTGTTCAACCATCCATTTAACCTTCTGAAAATTATGAATAATTGAACTTATGCCGACATAATCATAGCTCTTTTTAATTTCTTTGATAAATCTACTTTGAGTTGGAAAATCAAGCACTGTGCAGGGAATTCCAAGATTGTTGGCAATGGCGTGAATACCGTATGTATCATAGGAAGTACGAATTGAATAAATGCCCTGAACATTGGTTAGTTGATTGTGGAAAAGCTCCAGGATAGATTCCTTGCGGGAATACATATCATTAACCGCGAATGGTTTAAAAACGGATGAAAGCAAAACCCTTGGCGGCATTAAATAATCTCCTGAAAATATTCAAAGAAATAAAATCTTTTGAGATGACTAAATGGTAATCGCCTCAAATTATATTTTCCCGACATATTTGTGCGGGATAAATTTTAATTTTAATATCCAAATCATTAATTTCGAATATAGAGCAAAAAAAAGTTTTATTCGGGGACTTTTATGTATAAATCCTAAATATAGTATGGAATAAATAAAAATAGGAAGTTTTATAAAGTAGGTTATCTTCTTGGATACATTATAAGTTAATTTCTTTCTTAAAAAGACAGGCACAGCAGGAAGAACTTTCAGGATGAAATAATACTGGTTGTGAAAGTCTTGAGTAGGCATAGAACTTTCAAAATAACCGCGATGACACAGTCCTACTTTAATTAAATTCATTTTCTCATCATTCAGTATATCGTGTTCAACCCCTTTTTCTATTATTTCAGTTTGGGGATGGTAAGACATCCAGTAAGGCTCGATAATATCAGGCATATTTTCTATAAAGAATAACCTCGCTTCTTCGTAATGTTCGACCGTATTTCCCGGCAGATCCATAATATAATCAGCAAAAGAAACAATTTTATGTTTTTTTAAAATCTTAAGAGCGTTAATTATGTTGGCGTTTGTTTCGTTGCGCTTTAAATATTTTTTTCGATATTCTTCATTGATGTGTTGAATTCCAAAATCCACCCATCTGCATCCGGCATTCTTCAGTTGTATAGCTATATCTTCATTAAATAGATTTACGTGTATATAACATTTGAAGGGAAGACTGATTTCTTTTTTATAGGCATCAAGGAATTCTTTCAACCAAACTTTATCAAATATGAAAATATCATCCCAGAATTCAATCATGCTGATATTGTATTTTTCTTTAGCAATAGTTAATTCTTCCATGACATGTTTAACGCTTCTTCGCCTTACATAATTTGATTTTTCATCAGGAATATTCCTGAAAAAGTGATTGAAACAATAAGAGCAATTAAAAGGACATCCTCTGGAAGTCATTGTCATGTAATAAGATTTTAGAGGTGATACTTCTTTCCAAATTTCCTTATCGAAATGAGGGAGGGAATCGAGGTCTTGAATAAACCCAATCTGTTTTCCCTTGATGATAGTGTTGTTTTTGGATTTATACCAGGTATTTACTATAGGTTCGGAAGAATCACCTTTTTCAATGTGTTTGATGATCGAAGAAAAGGCAATCTCTCCTTCGCCGATAACTATATAGTCTATGAAGTTATTTGCTATTACTACTTCGGGTACACAGGAGACATGAATTCCGCCAAAAACAATTTTAGTCTTCGGACAAATCATTTTAAACTTTTTAGCATAGTGCAGTGCTCGCTGATAGTCAAAAGTTGCTACGGAAAACGCGATTAAGTCGGGTTGATAAACTTTGAGCTGTTCGAATATTTGCTTGTCGTTGCTGAATAATTTTGCCAGCTTTTTAAATTCTCTGGTGAGGCCATCTTTAAAAATAGTTGGAATATGTATCAATCTTACATCATGTCCTTCTTTTTTGGCAATGGCTGACAAAATTGATATTGCTAATGATTCATAGGCAATAGAAATAAATGCTATTTTCATAAAAATTTGTTTTTTAATAAATATAATAAAACTTTAACTTATTAATACTAATGTATTAAAGGGTTTGAAGTATAAGTAATATGATTTTTTGAGTCAAGAAATATATGAAATTCTGAATCGTATCGAATTTGTTATTGAAAAGATTATTTTTTAATTATATTTTTAAGCAACTTTCGATTTAACGTCCAGAAAATTTGTTTAATATAAAGCATTATTAAATATTTTGTCCGGAGGTTATTATGTTTAAAGGATAAATAGATAAAAGAACAGCCAAGAAAAATAAATTTCATGAAGTAGGGTATTTTTTGGGCAAGTTTATATGTAAATTTTTTTCTTAGAAATACCGGTAAAGAAGGAAAAACTTTAAAGATAAAATAATATTGGCTATGGAAGTCTTGGCCTCCCAGACAACTTTCGTAATAACTATGAGGATTTTTACCATGATTAATTAAATCGATTTTCTCTTCGTCTAAAATTTTGAGTTCTAAGGCTTTTTCAATAATCTCGGTCTTTGGGTGATACGACATCCAGTAAGGCTCTATGATATCAGGCATATTTTCCAGAAAGAACAATCTTGCTTCCTCGAAATTTTTCAGTGTGTCTCCCGGCAATCCGATGATGTAATCGGCAAATGACACGATTTTATGCTTTTTCAGCAACTTGAGTGTCTTTATTATATTGGTATTTGTTCCGGGTCGGTTTAAGTATTTCTTGCGGTATTCTTCATTAATGCTTTGTATTCCAAAATCAGCCCATTTGCAGCCGGCATCTTTGAGCATGATAGCTGTTTCTTCATCGAATAAATCAACGTGAATATAACACTTAAAGGGAAGAGCGACTTTTTTTTTGTACGCTTCCAGAAATTCCTTCAGCCATTTTTTATCCAGAATGAAAATGTCGTCCCAGAACTCGATGGTCTTAAAATTTAATCTGCTTTTATTGGTGGTTAATTCTTTTATTATATTTTCAATGCTTCGATGTCTGACGTATTTTGATTTTTCTTGAGGAATGTCCCTAAAAAAATGATTGAAACAATAGGTGCAGTTATAGGGGCAACCACGGGAAGTCATGGTAAGGTAATATGTTTTTAAGGGAAGAATTTCTTTCCAGATTTCCTTATCAAAAGGGGAAGTGTTGTCGAGATCCTGAATAAAACCTAATTGTTTCCCTTTGATGATAGTTTTGTCTTTGGTTTTGTACCAGGTATTTACTATAGGTTCTGGGGGACTGCCTTTCTCAATGTGTTTGATGATTTGGGAAAAGGCAATCTCTCCTTCGCCGATAACTATATAGTCTATAAAGTCGTTGGCTATGACTACTTCGGGTACGCAGGAGACATGGATGCCGCCAAAAACAATTTTTGTTCGGGGACAGATCTTCTTGCTGATTTCAGCATAGTGAAGAGCTTGCTGGTAATGGAATGTTACCACGGAAAAAGCAATCAGATCGGGCTGATAAGTCTCAAGCTGTCTGAATAAATCTTTGTCGTTGTTGAATAATTTGGCCAAACGCTTATATCCCATTGTGAAACTGTTGTTAAATAAATTGGGAATATGCAATAGTTTTACAGAGTGTCCCTCTTTTTTAGCGATAGCTGATAGTATTGATACCGCCAGATTCTCGTGAGAAATATTGAAAAAAACTATTTTCATAAAAAATTAACCCTGTAATAAAAATTAGCCTTATTTATTATGAGTTGTAACAACCGCATGAGTAAGTTATTCATCTTTAATAAAAAATTCTTTTATTCTTGCGCGCAGTAGGTTTACAATAAACTCAAAAATAGCGTCAATTCTGACGAAGGATTCTCTGCTTATGCATTTATTAAATGTGACGGGTATTTCTTCTATCTTAAGTCTCATCCTTGCGCATTGAATTAAAATTTCTGCGTCCAGGAACCAGTCATTTGCGGAGAGTCGCATCTTAGAATATATCTCTTTAGTGAAAATTTTCGGTTTTGAATTAGCGTCCTTTACCTTGATCCTAGGGAACAGAATTCTAAATACCAAATTGTATATATAAGAATTGACTTTTCTTAAGATGCTGTCTCCCCGTTCAGTCCTGTACGTTGTTACAAAATCCAATTTATCGTTTTTTATCTTTTCATATACTCTGATTATACTTTCCGGTGGCATTTGCCCGTCTCCATCAATAAGGCAGATGAATTTTCCGGACGCTTTTTCAAATCCATTGCGTGCATCCCATCCCATTCCCCCCTGCTTTAAAATGCTTACAACTTTAATATTGCTCATTTGCGTGGAAATCTTTTTAGCTTCTTTAGGAGTTTCATCATCTTTGTTGTCCCAATAATTCGCGACAAGAACTATTTCCCAAGGAATAAAAAGTCTTTCCAATAGATTAGCAGTTCTATTAACAAAAGAACTTAACCGCTGGCCTTCTTTATAGCACAGTATTACCACAGATATTTCGGGAGCCACGATATTCCCTTTTTACATAAATCTTTTTTTCATATTCATGTTAGTTGTTACAAAAAAATATATTGCTAGTCTGTTTCGGGAGAATTCTTAGAGGCTAACTCCTTTGCTTTGTAAAGAAAATTTCTTGCTTTTACCCAGTCCGGTGCCAGTCGGACTGCTTCATTAAGATGATCAACTGCTTCGTTGAAAAGTCCCTTATTAAATTTAAGAACGGCCAAATGGAAATGCGGTTGAGCCATTTCCGGGTTAAGTAATATAGCTTGTTTAAAACAAGCAGCGGCTAGAGAAAAATTATTTAATTGGGTATAAGCAATTCCCAAATTGTTAAAAGTCGTAACTTCAGTTGGATTCATCTTGGCGGCATTCAATAAATGAGATATCGCCATTTCAGGTTCATTGTTTTCTAAATATGCAGATCCAAGATTAAAGTGAGCCAGTTCATTCTCACCAGCCGCCATTAAATTCTGATGAAATAGTGTATTGTTGTCTTTCCAATAGGAAACTTGTCTAAATGTAATAGAGATAAGTACTGGAATAATCATCATTATCATAATTACTGTAAACCGGCGAAAATTTATTTTTGTTATTGTCTTATCCAGAAAAAGGCCTGCTGCCAGAATTAATCCTAATTGGGGAAGTAACATATAACGGTCGGCATGAGCTTGGATGCCAACCTGAATGATTCCGATAACGGGAAACAGTACACCCAGATAAAATAACCAGCCAAATAAAAGATAAGGATGATTTTGCTTTTGCCGGGTGACGACCAGGGTAATGATTCCCAAAACTAAACAGGCAAAGATGACGCCGGTTGTGTTAATATAATAAGGATAAGGATAAAATATTGTTAATTCTGAAGGCCAAATTGTCTGGCGTATATATACTAAATAAGATATTGCCGCGTTGGCTACCCGATCGGTAAGGGGGAATTCAATAAAAGATTTAATGGCCTCACTTTTACTTTGTGCTATTATGGTAGCAATTGATGAAAATATTGAGAGAACTATCCATGGTATTTTTTCGTAAATCACTCGTTTTAATTCATTGTTAAAACGCTGAAGAGGCCAGTAATCAAGAAGAAAAACGACGCATGGCCAGGTAACAGCCATGGGTTTAGAAAACAGTGAGAATAAAAACAAGGCTGTTGTTAATAGGTAAAGAGATAAATTATTTTTACGGGTGTATTTCAGATAGACAAGTAATGCGGAAAGAAAGAAGAATGCACATAAAAGGTCTTTACGCTCAGAAGCCCAAGCCACGGATTCGACATGCAGGGGATGTAACCCCCAAAATGCAGCCATGAAAAAAGCTGCCGGAATAGATGCGCCAAGTTCTGAAAATAATAGAAAGGAAAGTAAAACACATCCGCTATACAAAAGAATGTTTACCATATGAGAGGCAAGGGGGGTTGGACCAAAAAGGCTGGAATCCAACATATGACTTATCCATGTTATCGGGTGCCAATTTGCTGTTACTACTGTTATAAAAGCCCAGCCAATACCAAGTAAGCTTAAGCCTTTGGATACTATGGGATTTTTATAAATATAATAAGGGTCGTCCCAAATGATAAATTCATGTGAATGCATTTGTAGGTAAGGTATTAATATTAATAGTGAAAGAAAAGCTGACCCTATCCATAGTTTCTTCTTTTTAGTCATTAGATTTTCCAATTACGTTAATGGTCATTTTATGTCAGTTTGCTGGTATAAATCGAATTTATATGAAGGCTTTATTGTGTGTCAATAAAAAACAATATAATAAATAATGAATTAAAATTTAATAAATGGCATTCAGGTATAATTAGTTTCTCATTGACACATAAATACGATATCCAATATAAATCTATAAATGTTTTAATGAGACCCAAATTTCAGAAACTGAGTGCACTGAAATTTGATGGTCGAATTATCCCCGAGGCAAAGCCGAGCGGGATAAATGTGGGTCTAATTTCCCGCCCCTTGGGGCGCAAGTTCGTTTGGATACACGCTGCTTGCGGCGGGGTTGTTCATTTCCTAAGAAGTTACTTATCTATATTGAAAGTGTTTTAAAATAACCATGAATCTTTTTTCTAAAATTACAAAAAAATCATTTTTAATAGTGAATTTAATTATTGTCGCAGTCCTAATATTGAGCGGATTAAGGATATTATTCTATATAAAATCGCCTGATGTATTGTTTCTTGCTGACCGTGCCGGAGCTCAGTGGATTAAATATGATTCGGAATTTGAATTGGAAGCCAAACAGTCAAGTCAGACAAAATGTGATTTTAAATATATTTTTAATATAGGCAAAAAAGTTGATAACGCGGTAATTTCCGTGCAGGCACTGAAAAGAGCTAGAGTTTTCGTTAACGGTGTAGAGGTTTTTTCATCAACACCTGAGTTGAATAAATGGAAACAGATTCATGATATAAAATTACCTTTTACTGTTGAGTCAGGTCTTCATGAAATCATGATAAGCGTTGTGAGCGAAAATTCTCATCCTGCTGTGATAGCGTATAGTGAAACATTAGCCGTAAGAACAGGGGAAAATTGGCTGGCATCTGATGACGGTGAAACATGGAAAATGGCTGTGCCTGTCTCTGAGATAAAACAGTCGGTAATATCAAAAAAATTTTCTTCATCAATCAATTCTCTAATTGCAATATTACCTTATTTAGCGGGAGTATTTTTAATAATTTTTATAATTTCTTTGTTTCCCAACCGGCCTAATTTAATTGGGGAAAAGTACTTTTACCGAAGTATAGAACCACATTGCGTACGATGGATTTTGATGTTTTTGTGGGGGGTGTTGTCTTTGAACAACATGTTCAATCTCAATTTTCAGGTTGGTACTGACGGATGGGGGCATATTGAATATATTGATTATATAGTGACAAAAGGTTCTCTTCCTTTAGCCCCTGAAGGTTGGCATATGTTTCAGGCGCCGCTCAGTTACCTATTGAGCGCACCGCTTTATGCTTTGCTGATAAAATGGCTGGATTTGCCTTCAGTCGTAAAGATCATGGGAATTATTCCTGTTATATGCGGGCTGTTGCAGATTGAAATAGTATATCGCACTGGGCGAGTTGTGTTTTCAGAAAGAAAAGACTTACAGATAATCGCCATAATTGCTGGTTCATTATTTCCTATTCACACATACGCGTGCCAGTACGTAGGCAATGAACCTCTCGCCGCGTGCCTTATATCTGTAATAATTTTTTTATGCATATCTCTTATTACACCGGATCAAAAGGAACGTGGATATGGATATTTTATTCTTCTGGGATTTGTTTGGGGATTGGCACTGCTTTCCAAAGTTACCGCTTTATTGTTAGCTCCTGTTTTAGTTATTACTATAGCTATTCATACGAGGTTAGTTCAAAAATCTCTGAGGTTTTTATTACGGCCGGTCATAATTGTCTTTTGCGTTTCAATACTTATTGCCGGCTGGTATTATCTGAGAAATTACATAAAGTTGGGCAATCCTTTTGCCGGAGTATTTGAAACCATACAAGTGCTGCATTGGTGGCAGGATCCTAGTTATAGAACATGGTCGCATCTCTTATCTTTCGGCCAGGCATTGAGCTGGCCTGTTTACGCCGGTGTGACAAGTTTTTGGGATATGTTTTATTCGACGTTGTGGCTTGATGGTCTGAATTCCGGATTGATAGACTTCTTACCCTGGAATGAAAATTTTATGATTGCGGGGGCGCTGTTGGGTATATTGCCCGGTATGTTTATACTTACAGCCCTTATATTCTTATGGGTTGATAAGGGAGTCTTTTACAGAAATGCTGTATTCTTTTCAATGGTTATATTAATGCTCTTTTTGGCAGCAATGATTGATATGTATATAGTCTGTCCTTTCTATAGCAGAACTAAAGCCAGTTACACGTTGGGGTTATTGCCCTGTTACGCTATACTTATAGCGGCTGGAGCCGAGCCTTTTTTGCGAAATAAAATGATTCGCTCTTTTACTTTAGCTCTCTTTGCCTGTTGGGCTTTTGCAGCATATGTGGCTTACTTTGTTATAAAATTTCAGTAATGTATAATATTCGTCAAAGAACTTCTCTATAGGCATTCCAAATCCGAAATAATTTTACGATGATGTGTAAACAAATTATCCAGGAAATTACTTTCACCAGGGCTTTTCCAAAGAAACTTTGTCAAATTGTTTATCGTTGTTTTTAAAATTGCTCTCTGCTGTATTTTTCAGGATTAAAGGATCCTTTTTGCCAAATAGTCTTGATAAGAGCGCTATCGGGAATAATACCATGAAGAAAACAATACCTAATAAAACATTTTGCATTATTAAACTCAGCAGCCAGGCCATTTTCATCCATAAATAATCTATTTTTTTACTCAAATAGCTTGAAAAAATACCTGTCAATCCGATTGCTAAAGATGCCGGAATTGTCCAATCCCATTTGGTAATCAGGTATAAAACTATAAATCCGACGGATATGGTCAATACAGTTATTGTTGGATTTTTTCTTAGTTCTTTCATGATTATTAATTAAAAAAGGGTATAAATAAAAGGAGACACTGCACTGCTGCCTCCAAATACTATTAGTAATCCCAGCAAGAGCAACACTATAATTATTGGTGCCAGCCAGAATTTTTTTCTCTCTCTAAGAAAAAACCAGATATCTTTTAAAAAATCCATTTCCTTTAGTCCTCAGTTTAATTTATTTATAATTCTCTGTGCTATTATCCTATTTAGTTTCTTCGAAGCGTGTGTGTCATTTTTGTTGATAATTCTTTCAGGTATCGGCATATCTCTGGCTATTTGGGACACATTTATAATATCAACTTTATTGGCCTCAAAAAAACTTATGATATCATTTACGTACATAGAATCACTCATTTCCATATCAACTAAGAAAGGAAATACCAGTGCGATAAGTTGAATGGAATTTTTTTTTGCATAATCAACGAACAATATAAGATCGTTTTTGTGTTTAGATAGTATCTTATCACTTTTATAAGCTTTCGTTAAGTAATCTATATATGACCTGCCCAGATATTCTCTGGGAAGGAGAAAATATAGATAGTTGAAAAAGTAAGACCCCAAACCGATTGGTAATATTAATTTATTTATATTTTCAGGAGGTCGAAATCCTTCAAATATTAATCCGTTATCAGCAGCGGCTCCTTCTATATCATTTCCACAGTATTGAAGTATTATTTTTTTAGGTTTTATCATGGTCAGATAAAGAAAATTTCTCATCTCATCATATTCGGCTCTGGAATCCAAATTGGGTTTGCCTATATTTACAATATTATATTTCTTTCCGTTTTTATTAAGTTCTTTTCCAACAATATCGGAAAATCTGTCTTCTACGGATTTTAATCCGTGACCAGCAGTGAAAGAATCTCCGACAAATAAAATAACAGGATTGTTATTGCTGGGTTCTTTATCCCTGAATCCCAGAGAGTTTATTGGTTTCCAGTATTTATCATACCACAATTTGGAAGCTAATGAATAATCAGCGGAATGTGACCGTGGAATAAACATAAATATCGCTTCCAGCAGTATAAAAATTGTAAAAAGTGAAAAAACAACAGTGGCTGAATTTGATGTAATTTTACTTACCTTTCTATCTATAAAAAAAGCCTTGAACAATTTTAAAATTTCGAAAAAGATCAAAAGTAGTAGAAATAATCTTAAATAGATAACTATGCCGGTAGGATGAAATATTGGTAAAATAAAAATTGCTATCAACAGAATTATTATAATCAGACATCTGAGTAATATTTTTTTCATGATTAATCCATGCTGACTTCAGTCGTCCATTTTTCCTTGTTTTGCCAGTCAGGCTGTTCTGTTTTACAGTAAACGAAATTGTTTATTACCAGATAATCCATATCAGTGAACATAAAACACCTGTAGGCATCATAAGGGGTACACACGATGGGTTCGCCTCGCACGTTAAAGCTTGTATTGATTAAAAGTCCGCAGCCAGTTAAATCCTTGAAATCTTTGATTAACTGCCAGTATTTCAGATTAGTTTCTTTATTAACTGTTTGTATCCTTGCGGAGAAGTCGATATGGGTAACCGATGGAATGTCACTTCGCTTGTAATAAAGTTTATCTCTTAAGGGTAAATCATCGTAGTTATCGGGAAGTTTATTCCTTCTGCTTTTATTTACGGGAGCTGTGAAAAGCATATAAGGCGATTCCGTTTTCAAACGAAAGTATTCTTGGGTATCTTCGAGTAGAACAGACGGCGCAAAAGGCCTGAATCCTTCTCTGTATTTGATTTTCAGGTTTAACTTTTTCTGCATTTCAGGATTGCGGGCGTCACCAAGAATGCTTCTGTTACCCAGCGCCCGTGGTCCGTATTCCATTTTTCCCTGAAACCAACCTACAATATTACCTTGTGCAATTGTAGAAGCAACATGCTGCGTTAATTCATTGAAACTATCGTATTTCTTATAAACAGCTTTTAATTTTCTGTTCATTAATTCAATTTCTTTTTCAGAATAATCAGGGCCTAGATACGAGCCGAACATCTGATCCCCTTTCGTATCGATTTTTCTCTCCTGGTCAAAATACATAAAATTAGCGGTAAGAGCCGCACCCAAAGCGCCTCCCGCATCGCCGGCGGCTGGTTGTATATAGATGTCTTTGAAGATTTTTTCTTCCAGCAATCTGCCGTTGGCCACGCAATTTAAAGCGACACCACCGGCCATGCATAAGTGTTCTGTTTCTGTGATTCGCTTTGCTTCCATAGCTATTTTCAAAACAATTTCTTCAGTAACTTTCTGAATGGCCAAAGCCAGATTGCAATGATGTTGTTCTAATTCCGTTTCTGCTATTCTTCTGGGAAAACCAAAAAGCTTTTCCCAGTGTTTATCTCTAACCATTGTTAATCCAGTTGCGTAATTAAAGTGAGACTGGTTAAGCCAGATTGAGCCGTCCTCTTTGATATCAACGAGTTTGGCCTTGATTATTTCGGTAAATTCTTTTGTTTGCAATGATTGGGGATTTCCATAGGGCGCCAGCCCCATAAGTTTGTACTCTCCCGAATTGACCTTGAACCCCAGATAATAGGTAAAAGCGCTGTAGAGCAAACCAAGTGAATGAGGGAAATTCATTTCTTTTAAAATGGTTATTTTATTTTCCTCTCCCCGTCCAATGGATGCGGTACACCATTCGCCGACTCCATCAATAGTAAGAATTGCCGCTTTTTTGTAAGGGGAAGGGAAAAACGCGCTGGCCGCGTGTGATAAATGATGTTCAGAAAAAAGCAGATTAACTTTTTCTTTGTTGTAATTGCTGATTTCCTTTAACTCGTCAAAGATAATTTTTTTAAAAAATATTTTTTCCCTAAACCATATTGGAACAGCCTTTAGGAAAGACATAAGACCTTGGGGAGCAAACGCGTAATAGGTTTCTAAAAGTCTCTCCAGCTTTAAAAGAGGCTTGTCATAAAAAACGATAGCATCCAATTCATTTATTTCCAATCCCGTTTCTTCGAGGCAATATTTAATTGCATTTGTTGGAAAATCCGGGGTATATTTCTTTCTGGTAAATCTTTCTTCCTGTGCTGCGGCAATAGTTTTTCCGTCCACTGTCAGCGCGGCAGCGGAATCATGATAGAATGCTGATATACCTAAGATTTTTTTCATTGTTTTTCTTTTACTTGTTTGGAAACGCAAGTATTATGTTTTTAATTGTCTATCAATAACACGTTTGTTCAAGACTCGGTGCAATACCATATGTGAATAATAATTTCAAAAAATAATACTAAATTCTTATAGTATTCCGACTCCCCGTTATTTTGCCAATTTTTTAAGGTTCACAGGATATCTCCACGTATTTTCCCCTGAGCCTATCGATGGTTCTGCGCATGAAGAAGTATTCGTTGAATGGCCTGTCGTCAGTAATCGTTATTTTTTTATCGTCGTTCAATAGTTCGGAAAGGGATATCTCACTTTTTAAAACAAAGCGGATAAAACCATCAAAAAGTTCAGCTCTATCAATTTGATACCATTCGGTAATATCTTTTCGGGCTGTATCCGGTATTCTGGAGAGCGCGGTTTGTACAGAGGGAACTTTTATAGGATTCATTGAAGCGAGGAAATGTAGCCCCCATCCTTCTACAGATTTATAGATTTTTACATACGGAAAAGAGTTAGACAAGGCTCTGGCTGTTGCCTGGGCGATTTTGAGCTCACCGCAGGGGAACCATTGTTGAAGAATTCCTTTTTGTTTGAGATGCTTTTGGGCCAATTCATAAAATTCTTCTGAATACAGGAAACTTGATCCTGCTGATTCCAGCGGCGGCGGCGGGTCTATTGTGATTATATCGAAGGTTTCATTTGTTCTGTTTAAGAATCGTCTGCCGTCATCAATAATAATATTACCTTTAAGATTTTTCATTATTAAATCAGTGTCGGCAAAATAATATCCCATGGCCTTTTTGACGCTAGGTACCAGTTCTATCGCGGTTACATTTATATTCCAGCTTAATGCGGAACGGAATGTGGTACCCATACCCAGACAAATAACCAGTGCTGACGAAGGCTTTTCCGGGCAAAAAATTAATGGCAGATGCGCCATCATTTTTGTTACAGGTTTCAGGCTTGTTGTGGGAATACCGTTGATTAAAAGCAGTTTGCTCATTTCCGCACCAGAGGAAACAACAGTTGCGACATAGTCTCTGCGCACAATGCAATCGTCGGGCAAAACATAAAATTTTCTATCCGTGGTTTCTTCTTCCGGCATTACATAGACTTCTTCGTAACTTATATTGATGAAGGTCGCTGTCAGAACCATTAAAACAGCGAAAGCTGTAATGATTGCGAATCGCTTCCTCTGAAAGATTTCTCTTTTATAATATAAAATAAAAAATAACAGGAAAGGTATTCCTAATATTATAAGAGAAAATTTTACCCCCCAATTAGGCAACAGAACATAAGAGGCGAAAAGAGGTCCGATTACACAGCCTATTATATTAAAAGCGTATGCTTTGCCTGCTTCGTAAGGTCTACCCAAAGAATATTCATCAATAAGTTTGGGCATCAAATAACCCAAACCGGCACAAAAAGGAAAAATACTGATCAAAGCCAAGGGAACACTTATTATCAGACGGGGGTCGTTGACAATAATAGGCAGGAAAGAAAATATGGCGAGACATGCCAGAAGATACCCTGTGGAAATGACTTTTTTTCTGTCCAGATGTATGCGGTAAAGAAATATTCCCACCGATGTGGCAAAAAGGTAAACGGTAAGGAGCGAAGCAAAGGAATATATTGTGTTCAGCAGAATGGGAGTAAAGGCTCTTATCCAGATTACTTCCATCGCCATAGAGACAAATCCTGTGAATAAAAGTAATGTGTGTATAAAAACAGAACTCACCTTTTTGGTTTCTTTTTCTGATGGTAGAGGTTCTTTCGCGTATTCGCTTTCCTTATCGTAGATTTTTTTATAGGGGTAAAAAATGCCTGTGGTGATACTTGCAAGGAAAATCAAAAAATTAATTAAAGCAGCGGTCAGTAGTGAATTACGAAAACCTGCAATCTCGATTATAATCCATGCTGTCAGAAGTGTTCCACTCATTGCACCAAGGACATTGGCTAAATAAAGATAACTAAAACCGGAAGGGTTTCTCCTGTTCAGACCCTTGAAAAAAGACATCATAAAAGGGTAGGTAAATCCCATGAATATACACCACGGCAGTACAGAAAAAGTTATTATTATGGCGGAAAGAATAAGATATTTAGATGAATTCATTTCTCCGGAAGAGAGAAGTAGATTTTTTCCTAAGAAGAAGAGTTCCGGAACAGCAAAAGCCCCCAAACCAATACAAAATTCGGCTAAAGCATAAAATATGACAGGTGATTTCTTGAAGTGATAAGCAAGTCCGTTAATAAATCTGCCGCCGACAAACGAACCTATCGAAAATCCCAGCATAAAAATAGAAATCATCAAAGATAATACGGGCGTTGTGGCACCGAAAGAGGCGTAAGCCATTCTTAACCATATTACCTGATAAAGAAGGCTGCAAAATCCGGAAAGAAAAAACAAAACAAATAATATTCTTTTAAGGTAACAGGGCATTATCTTATTTTTGTTAACCAGTGTTTTTATTAATTTGAATGTAACTATATGTAAAATGTTTCTTGGATTGTAATTGAAGTATTAAAAACACATTAAAAAGACAAAGACATAATGTAAAATAAATAATACACCTCTAATTAATTTTAGTAAATAAAGGCAGGTTATTATAAAAAAACGATAAGGGACATTAATATTTATCCTTTACCGTTTTTTAGATTTTTTATAGATAAGTTATTAGAAGTTACGGATAGGCCTGACAAGCCTTCCACTGCTCTTATAAGTTCCTGTTTGTCTGCCATCAGAAAACCACTGAGACCAGGCATCCCATTGTCCGTACTCGGAAGAACTCCAGTACCCTTCATCATCAGTAAATCCGCCAGATCTTTTTACATCGCGGTTTGCGTATAATTGAGCCAGTTCATCCTTTGAGGGCAGATACCAGTCATCATGTATCTGTGCACCTTCGCCTACGCTATAATCCAGACATAATTTTGCCGCATACGGTATTGTCGTGCCTCCGACACCGGTTACTTGAGCTACAATGGCGTTGCTATTAGCCAATCCGGTTCCTATTGCTGTTGATGTATGATCATTCAAAGTGCTTTGAGTTCTTTGATATACTTGGTCATTTTCATCCACAGCAGGATCTCCATTTATCCATGATACTGTAGGACCTTTGTCTCCTTCGTACCAATTGTGAGGTGCTGCCTCCAAGCCATGCAAACCTCCATCTGCTATGTAAAATACCTTACCGACACAACTGGGACCATAATCACCTATCGCCAATGGAGGTGTTATCAGGGGGTACGTTGCTGACGGATAATCCCAATCCCAATCGGCATAAACAGTGATATTATCCGTAACGAGCGTGCTTCCATCAAACGCAACGCCGGCACCGTTGGGTTCCGTGTACCATCCGGCGAAGCTATAGCATCTTTTTGTTGGATCTGCCGGTAAGATTCCCACATTGGTTGCCGGCGGAATAACATATTGAGCATCAACAGAAGTTCCACCGTAGCTATTGTATGTTACTGTATATCCGGGAGTTTCTATCCAATTCGCATCAACTGTCATACTTTTAGTAACCGTTGTGCCGGCAGTAAACGGTGTGCAACATCCCTCGGTCCAGCCGTTAAAGGTATAAAAAGTTTGTGTAGGATCCGCTGGCCAGGGACTTACTGTATTAGCCGGTGATATAACATATCGTGTTCCTATAGGTGTTCCTCCTATGCTGTTAAATGTTATTGCATATACGTTTGCAGTAACCCAATAGGCATAAACTGTAATATCAGCTGTTACTTCTGTGTTGAGATAAAACTCAGTACCGGCGCCGTTGGTTGCTGTGTACCATCCGGCAAAGTGGTAGCCTGTTCTGGTCGGAGAGGTCGGAAATGCTGAAACGGTCTTTGCCGGTAAAGTTACTCCTCTGGTTGCATAAATTTCACCGTTGTTGCTAAATGTTACAACATAATTGTACCAATACGCATAAACTATTATATCCGAATCAATAATTGTATCTGCTGTAAATAATGTTCCAGTGCCATTTTTCCCTGTCCACCAACCGCCAAATTTATACCCGGACATGCTTGGAGCAGTCGGTAATGTACCGACAGTATCTCCTGCATCTACTGTAATGCTGGTTGGATTTGGCATTACGGTCGTGCTTTCAGTATTATTAAACTGACTGCTGAAAGTTACAGTGAATGTTATTGATCGTTTGTTTGATGTATCGTCACAGCCGATGGATGCAAGGGCGGTGATTAAAATCATTAAAAAAAGGATATTCCTTATTAATTTTTTCATTTTTCCTCCAAAACAACATGTTTCAAACAGAAAAAATTACCCCCGCCTTTACAAAAAAATTTTCTTCATCTTTGTTTGTCAAATTAATACTAATATACACTATTTGTCAAATAAATTTATTACTTGTGTAAATATTGAAATAACGGGTAAAAACATCATTTTGGAGCGAAAAAAGTCGATTAATAATGCATAAAAAAAACAATAATGAACATAAAAGATTATTGTTTTGGTGTTACTATAGTTTTTTTAATAATATCATGACTTTTTAAATCAGCACTATACGTTGAAACGGAAGGTAATGATATCGCCATCCTGAACGATGTATTCTTTTCCTTCCAAACGCAGGCGTCCGGCTGATTTAACCTGTGTTGCGGAGCCGCCGTGAGCGATAAAATCATTATAGTGCATGACTTCCGCCTTGATAAAGCCGCGTTCAAAGTCGTTATGAATGGCACCGGCAGCTTTGGGCGCTTTCGTTTGAGCGGGAATAACCCAGGCCTTAACTTCATCCTCTCCCACAGTGAAAAATGATATGCGCCCCAGCAATGAAAATGCGGCACGGATAATCCGGCCAAACGCCGGTTCGGTAATTCCCATGGAAAACAGAAATTCTTTCTGTTCAGCCGGGTCGAGTCCGGCAAGTTCCACCTCAATCTTGCAGCAGATACCCATGACCGGTTCTTTTAATTTTGCCTCTTTGGCTAATTTATCGGCAAACGAAAAATTGTCCTCGGCAACATTGATAACGACCAGTTCCGGCTTGATCGTCCAGAAGGAAAAACTCCGCAGTGTAAAAACTTCTGCAGGACTCAGTCCGACAGCCCGCAGAGGTTTCCCCGCTTCCAGGCAATCCTTTAATCTCGGTAAAAGTTCATTTTGGACGACTTCCTGAGGAGAAATCGCCTTTTTGGACATTTTGGCCAGGCGCTCCAGTTTCTTTTCTATTATTACTAAATCAGAGAGAATCAGTTCATTTTCCAGTTTGTGATAAGCTTCAAGGCTCAATTGGACATCAGGCAGAGAGAAGCCGTCAACTACTTGTAAAATACCGTCCGTGCCGCTCAAATTCTGGCGGATGGCATCCCATGGATGTTCTCCAACTGCGTGTACATCAACAAAGGGGACCTTGGCAGGTGTTGCTTTGGCAGGTTTGTATATTTCGACAAGTTTATTTAAGCGTTCATCCGGTACGGAAGCCTGCCCGCGCACCACTGTTTCGTTATGATGTGCCCCGGTCTTTACGCCGGTCATAATTTCAAATAGTGTGCTTTTCCCGCTCTGGGGAAGTCCCAGTATACCTATCTCCATAAAATCTCTTTTAATTTAAAAAAAATTACTTGAGTTTAAAATTAACACGGCTGTCTTTTACGTTATCTTTTTTCTCAGGAACAAGAGTTTTGGGTTCCACAATAAATATTCTGTCGGCGGCAATACCGGCATCGAGAAACAATTTATTGATGTTTTGCGCGCGTTGAACAGCTAGCTGACGCAGATCGCTGTCCGTGACTTTAATATTGGCAAGCATCAATTTTTCCATTTCCGCGGACGGCAGGGTTTTTTGCATACCCAGAAAATTGCGTGGTTTGGAAAAATCCGCCGCCTTGTAAATCTCTTTAAGATATTTTTCATATTCCTGCGGGCTAACCTGAATGTTGTCCAGGGATGTCTGTTGCTCATCACTGGCCGCGGTTTCCTTAATCTTCTGCGCTTTTATCCGGCGGTCGAGTTCCGTTTTCTTCAAGCTGTATTTGTCTTTTTCCGTGTCCACATATCCTTCTATATCCAGTTTTATATTGGGACGATCATTTAAAGCCTTGCTGATCAGGAATATTTTCTTCTGGTTCTCATCGGTAACTGCCGCGCTGCCGTAGTCAAACTCTATAAAGCTTAATTCTTCACCACCACCTGTCAGAGACGAAAGCAAGGCAAAGGGAGAAGTTACCGCTTTGGTAATCAAATTGACTATGACCTGCCAGACAACAGACCAGACTTTAAATTTCGGGTCATCCAGACTTCCGGAGACGGGGATATCCAAATTGATTTGTCCGTTGCGGTCGGTCAGCAATGTTGCCGCCAATGTCACCGGCGCTTTGATGGCATCGGGACTTTCCACCTTATCGCCGAAGGTCAACTGATCCATGAGGATTTTATTTTCGGAATCGAGTTTTCTTTTATCAATAAGATAAGATACATTGAAATTGAGTTTGCCTTTGTTAATCGGATATCCGAGATATTTGTTGGAGTAAGGCGTAACGGGGCTCAATTCAATGTTTTGGAAACTGATTTTGATGTCGACAAAAAGATCCTCAGTCAGAGGATTGATTTTCCCCGATATATCAATAGGAGAGCCGTAGCCCAGATTTCCTTTGAGCGTCACATCGGCACGGGTAATTTCCTTTGAAGAAAGACCGGTAACGCTTCCGGTCAGATTGAGCATATTCGCCGAGTAGTTCGGTTTAATATTCTTATCGCTGAAATCAACCTTGCCGTTTTTAAATATTACCTTGCCTATTTTAATATCGGCAGTTTCCTGTTTTTCTTTTTTCGTCGTTTCCACTTTTACGGGTTTTATTTCTTCCTGCTTAACGGCAGTGTCTTTCTTTTTACCGAATATGTCCTGAACATTAATGGTCGCGTCGGGATTGATGATAATCCGCGCGTAAAAATCGGCAAGCGATATATTGTTGATGTACAGGCAAAAAGGATTGTAGCCGAATCTTATTTTATCGAAAGAAAACCTTCTGAATTTCAGAAAATCATTAGACTGCGCCTTGTCCAGCGTTGCAAGATTGGAGACAGAAAGCCCTCCATTATATTTAATGACGGATTCTTTTTTTCTGTTTTTTGTTAAAGAAAATCTTCCCGAGGTAGAAATGGCTCCACGGATGACATCAATTTTAACATTGTCGGTAAAGTAAGGTTGAAAAGCTTTGATACTGATATCTTTTAAATTAAGCTGTAAATTCAAATCCAGCGGCTTCAATGCCAGTGTCCCCGCAGCTTTTAATTTACTTCTCTTGTTGAGAATGCCGTTTAAGTCAACTTTTCCGGTTGCTCCTTTTTGCGTGGAAAGATTGGCGGCTTGGAAATTGAGCGGCGAAAGGCGGAACTTGACCGGCTCGGAAGTCCAGGAATCCATATAGGTAATATCGGCTTTATCCAGTAGCACATCATCCACCCGGAATTTTAATTCGGATTTGGCGGCAGCTTTTTCTTTTTTAGTCTCTGTTTTCTGAGGTTGTTTTTTCGTCAGATTAAGAAGATTGAGTTCACCCTCTTTGTCTCGGCGGATGACCAATTCCGGCGAATCAATGGCAATACGCGCCAGATAAATATTGGACACAAGGGGTTCAACCGAGGCCATATCCACACTCAAAGAAGGCAGTTGCAGAATTTTGTTGTTCTGCAGGTCATCAAGAATTACTTTTCTTAAGGTAACCCCTCCGGTGATGGCCAGCGATGGAGATTTGTCCGTGTTGATGATAAAATTAATTTTTGCTTTGCTGTCGAGCCGTGCTGATTTTAACTTACAGTTCATTTTTGCGGGAACGTAATTGAGATAAAAAGGAATATCCAGATCTTGAATATAAACATCAAAACTGGTGGCGCGTGATTTCAGGAAAGGCTGTGTCTTTCCGGCAAGTTCTAATTTGTTATTATTAATGACGGCGGAAAATTTCGGTTCTACATAGTATTCCAAATAATATTCAATATTGGAGATGAAGGGGAGGGAGATATTTAACTCGCGAACCGTGTGGTTTGTTTTTTGGGGACCATCTTCGAAATCAATATTGCCGTTGATGATCTGGATATTGTTCAAGGAGAAAAGAAAAGGCTTCTCTTCTTTCTCCGGTTTGGGTTTGTCTTCATCTTTGGGGAGCAAATCTGAAAAATTGTAGGAATCGTCGGCTTTGCGGGCAATGCCGAAGTAAGGATTGGTGAGCGTTATTGTTTTTAGAATCAGTGCCCGATGGTAAATAGAGGTCATCAACTCGGCGTTGACATAAAGTTCATCAAATGTAACAAATGGCTTGGGCTTGCCCGGATCTTCCAGCGAAAATCCCTTTACAGTTACGGAAACAGCATAAGGATTGATGCCGATTTTTTCAATGGCTACTTTGCGGTGCAGCGCCGCGGAAATTTTTTCCATGATCAGCGGCTTGACAATCGGCGGCACGATAAAAAATCCTACAATTCCCAGAACGACCAGAAAAATCAATAAACCAATAATGATTTTTTTCAGGATTTGCATAATGTATCCTTGTATCAGGAAAACATCATTTTGTCATCTATGAAAAAGTTCTTCAAGTGAAGAATGCACCTCAAGTCTTTATTGTTTTTCGGAAGCGGAGAGACAGCTTGGATC
>JAFGLS010000120.1 GCA_016927935.1 Syntrophaceae bacterium | reverse complement strand
CCCGGCTTCGGTAACATTTTTTATGAGGCAACGTTTGCTATCCGCTTCCTTCTCTCGGTAACATTTATTTATGAGGCAACAGGCAAAGACAATCCTAAATAAATGAAATTTTTTAGTTATTTAAAAGCACCCAGCTGACACGATTTTATTTTTATCTGCAAAGCTTCACAGGCAGAAGATACTTTCATTCTCGAAATATTAAATTTACCGGCAATTTTCCAGACGGCGGCACAAGGAAGTTTTTCATTTTCCAGAGATGACATAATGCTTTTTTTTAGTTCAGGCGATACCTCTTTTGCCGGCTGAACAATTTTTTGAGCCTCACCGTAACCGAAAAGTCCCAACTGACATTTAGTAATTTTAATATTCAAAATATCAATGGTCCTGCCGGTTTCTTCAAGAGTCGTCCCCAATTCCCCGGCAATTTCTTCAGCCTTTTTGCAGGTAATACTATTATTCTTTACCTGTTCAATAATTTCCTGCTTCAACTCCTCATCGACTATAGTATCCTTAGGATGTTTGGCAAAAAACTTTCCACTATCTTCATGCGTCATAATTCCCCTCTCCTCATAAAAAATTTTCAACTCCACTTATACAGAAGAAAAATTCTGTGTATCCAAAGTTTTAAAACCTTTTTCTTCCAGAAGTTTTTCCGTTTTTTTCGTCTGATCAACGTCTACCACAAATACCGCTTTTTTTGAACCTTCCAGCACAAAGCCATAGGCATTATTAACATTAATCCCTTCCTGATTAAATAATTGAGTAAGGTTATCCAGGCCTCCGGGTTTATCGGGAATCAAAACAGCCAGAACTTCCCGCAAATGAACTGTCATTCCCTCTTTGGACAGGGCTTCTTCGGCACGTTGGGGATCATCAACAATCAGATTGATTACGCCAAAAGTATCTGCTGTTGCTATTGTCGTGGCACGAATATTGATTTTTTCTTTAGCCAGAATACCGGTAACCTTGGCCAGTTTTCCCGGTTTGTTTTCCGCAAAAACGGAAAGCTGATAAGCAATCATAATATTCTCTCCTTATCTTTTAAAACACTTTTACAAATTTAATTTTCAATGTAGAACGTGTTTCCTAAACGCGCCGCTGCGGACTGCTCGGGGAGCAGTCCCTACAATATCTTTTAATCAAACATCTTCACAACTTTGATCTCCGTAGGAGAACAAAGTTGATTTCTATTCTTTTCTGTTATCTACAACCCTAACCACCTTCCCCTCCCCCTTCGGAATGCTGTCCGGCTCTACTAAATCAACTTTCGGCGTGACTAAAATTTCGTTTTTTAATTCCTCGACAATTTTCTTTCTTAATGTTTCCATCTGTTTTATTTCGCCGGAAAAATATTTCTTATCCACTTCCACCTTGACTGTCATCATATCATTAAATTCTTCCCTATCAAGAATAATCAGGAAGTTTGTGCCCACACCGGGAATCTCCATCAATTTCTTTTCAACCTGCATCGGGAAAATATTGACACCTTTCAGAATAATCATATCATCGGTTCTGCCTTTGATGCGTTCGATGCGGCGATGGATGCGGCCGCAAGGACAAGTCCCCGGAATAATCCTTGTCAAATCCTTGGTGCGGTAGCGGATAAGCGGCATTCCTTCCCTTTGCAAACTGGTCATTACCAGTTCACCCTCTTCACCATCGGCAACCGGCTGAAGAGTTTTGGGATTAATAATTTCCACAAGGAAACTATCTTCCCAGATGTGCATGCCGTTTTGTTCGGGACATTCAAAGGCAACGCCCGGCCCGTTCATTTCCGAAAGGCCGTAAGAGTTAAAAGCCTTATATCCGTAAATATCTTCTATCTTTTTGCGCATCTTTTCCGTATGCGGCTCCGCGCCCAAAAAAGCCATTTTTACTTTTGTATCCCTGCGCGAATTAATTTTCAACTCTTCAAAAACCGTGGAAAGATGCAAAGCATAACTGGGGATAACATGAATAACTGTCGTTCCAAAATCACGCATCAATTGAATCTGACGTTTGGAATTGCCCGCACCGGCGGGAATAATCAGCGCACCGATTTTTTCCGCGCCGTAATGAAAACCAAGACCGCCCGTAAAAAGGCCGTAAGACATCATGTTTTGAAAAACATCTCTTTTGCGCATGCCCGTCATGTACATGCAGCGCGCCAGAAGATTCGACCAGACAGCAATATCCTTTATTGTATGGAATACAACCGTTGCTCTTCCCGTGGTTCCCGAAGACGAATGCATCCTTACCAATTCCTCTTTCGGCACGGCAATAAAACCGTAAGGCCAGTGTTCGCGCAAATCGTCTTTTGTCGTGAAAGGAAATTTTTCAATATCTTTCAGTTTTTTTATGGCACTGATGCCTAATTTCTTTTCCTTAAAAAGTTTGCCGTAATAAAAAGACTTTTTCGTTCTGCCAATTGTTTCCTTCAGTCGGTTAAGCTGCAACTCCTGAAGCTTTGCGCGCTTCATCGTTTCTATACTTTTTTCCCAGTACATCTAAAGCCTCCGGCTGTTTTTCTACCTTTCCGCCGTTATTTTATCAAGTTAAATGATTTATTAAGATTATTTCTTTTTGCTATAATGCAATCTCTTGCAAACTACCCTTCCCGCCTCATCAAAAATTATTCCTTCCATTTCCAGCAAAGCCTTTTTCATTTTAGCTCCACTCTGAAATCCGCCAAGGCGAAGGTCGGAAAGAACTGTTCGGTGACATGGGATAATGAGAGGAAAAGGATTATAGGCCATAACATTTCCCACAGCCCGCGCTCCGCCCGGCGCTCCCACATGCGCCGCTATAAGACCGTAAGTGCTGACAGAACCACGCCGAATTGCATGCTGCGCACTCAAAACTGACTGCTGAAATTTCGTACACAATGATAAATCGGCAATATCCAGATGAAATTTAACGTCCTCTCCTTCAAGAAAGTCTTTAATGAAAGATGATATTTCGTCAATTTCCGTGCAGGAAGAAATTCGGGCTTCCGGGAAAAGCATTGCGGCTCTATCTTCAGCCGAAAGCCCCGGCCGGGAAAGTAAAACATGGACAATCCTGGGAATTTTTTTTGATACAGACCAGATGATACAAACAGAGCCGAAGGGCTTATGTTTGATAATTCTTTTGTTGTGAGACTCAAATTTTAAAAACGAAGTGCATTGAAATTTGTTAGTCGAACAATCCCGCACAGCGGAGGGTAATGAGACTCGCTGACGATAGGAAGCGTTAGTCGAATTATCCTGCCTATGCATGGGTAT